>JAPOUP010000161.1:0-3346 GCA_026708635.1 Rhodobacter sp. | reverse complement strand
ATCGCTGAAATAGCGGCGGCGGTAGTTCTCGAAATGGGCCAAGTGTTCGGCATTGGGCATACCTGCCTCGATATCGCCCAGTCTCCTATGAGGGCGTTCCATGTTAGCGTTGGCATTCCTGAGCCACCCACCAATCGCATCAAGCGCGATATCCTGCTGCATCCGCTTACGCCCTCTCAGACGGCCGGGGCACTGTACCCTACGGCACGCCCCACTTCACCGGGCAGCATGGCGGCGATAACCGCGGATGCCAGCGCCGCGGCGAGGACCAGAACGTACATGATACCGAACGAACCCGAGAAATCCCTTGTGTAACCGCCGACCAGGTTGCCTACGACGCCACCCATACCCAATGCGACATTGCCAAAGGCAAAGACCAGCGCAGCGTTTCCACCGCTAAAAAGATGGCTGATATAGGCCGGCACCAGCCCGAAAATGGCATAGAAGGATAGGCCGAATGCCACCGAAGCGACGTGGACCAGCAGCATCCGCGTGCCGTTGGGAGCGATTGACATCGCCGCCACGGCGGCGATCGACAGAACCAGATAGGCCACGATCATTCCGCGGCGGATGGTGATCCTGTCAGCCAGCGCCCCCATGAGAAAGCCACTGAACATGCCGACTAGGCCGATCAGGCCCCAAGCCGACGCGGCGCGGACCTCCCCAAGCTTCACTTCCCCGATCAGGTAAGCAGATAGATACGTCTGAAAGGAAATGCAGGAAAAGCCATTGAGAAACATCATGGCCAGAATACCGCCGACAAGCAGACGCGGCAGCGAAACCACCCGGGCCCGGATCCCTACCTCGGACGTCTGCGACGCAGGGTCCCGGCCATTGCGACCGTTGCGCAGATGCTTGAGGCGAATCAGAGAATAGATGGCGAGCACCGCGACGCCCGCGCCCGTCACCGCCCATAGCATGCGCCAGCCATAGGTCGGCAACACGACGGCCAGCAGCACCGAGTTGACAAAGACGCCATAGCTTGTACCGGAGGACATAAGCCCCAGAGCCTTGCCCCGGTTTCGGGGAGGGATGACCTCGCGCGAAACCTCGACCATCGGCACCCATATCAATGACGCGCAGGCGCCCAGAATCAACAGCAACGCGCCCAGCGTCAGGACCGACCCGACAAAGACCAGCCCGAACAGCGCCAGCGCGCAGACGATGATGGAGAAAAGGATCAGGTTGACGGCGCCAAAACGAAGCGTAAGCAACCCCGCCAGCGCCGAGGACACGAGGAACCCGGCCTGAACGGAAGCGGAAATCCCCCCCATGGTTCCATAGGAAAAGTCGATATCACGCCGTATCGATTCCACGACCGCTGGGAACAAGTATATCCCAAACCCGTAGACCACACAGATAAACGCGGTGAACAGGACTACGATTTCCTTTTGTCCGGCACGCACCGACATCATGAAGGACCCCATAGGGTGCAAACCGCGCCATAACAAGATCACGCCATTGGTGGTAACATCGGCCGTGAGCTAGCGCATGCCATACCGGTCGACCGAACACTTTGACATTTGCCCCCATGGCAGCCGAAAGGCCTACGGCCGCACCGCCGACACTGCCGACGTGGGGCACAAAGTCACGAAATTACATTGCCCGATGGTGGCTGGGCGCTTATGGTCTTTGGCCAGGCGTTGCACAGCGGCACCCCACGCTTACGCGCTGGAAGGAGACGGTTCTGCCCGACAGCCTTGGCATGAACATGGATTGGCAGCGGCGCCTCGACCGTGGGCGTTTGGCCCGCATGCGGGAGAAGATCGCCGCCTACGATTGCGGCGCGGGGCTTTTCTATGACCCGATCAACATCCGCTACGCCACCGGCACGGCCAATATGCAGGTTTACGGACTGCACAATCCCTGCCGCTACGCCTTCGTGCCGGTGGAAGGTCCGGTTATACTGTTTGAGTTCGATGGGTGCGAGCACCTGTCGGTGGGGTGCGCAGCGGTTGACGAGGTGCGCACGGCTACATCGTGGTACCATTTCGTCTCCGGCCCGCGTGCCGAAGAATTTGCGCACATATGGTGTGCCGAGATCATGGACCTCGTGCGGTCGCACGCCGCAGGCAGCCGACGGCTGGCCATCGACCGGATCGACCCGCTGGGCATACATCTGCTGGAGCAAAACGACATCCATATCATCGATGGGTTCGAAGTCGCTCATATGGCCCGGATGATCAAGACACCGGAAGAGATCGAGGCCGTCCGCCAGTCGATCAGCGTCTGCGAGGAGGGCTTGAGCCGAATGATCGAAGCTTCCGCCCCGGGCAGTACGGAAAGCGAAATCTGGTCCATACTGCACCAGGCCAACATCGAACTGGGCGGCGAGTGGATTGAGACGCGGCTGCTGTCCTCCGGCCCGCGCACCAATCCGTGGTATCAGGAAGCCGGGAGCCGGGTGATCAAAGCCGGTGACATGATCGCCGTTGACACCGATCTCATCGGACCGCATGGCTATGGTGCCGATATATCGCGCAGTTGGGTTGCCGGCGACGTTGCTCCGACAGGTGACCAGAAGACCCTTTATGCGCTGGCCCATGAGCAGGTCGAGTATAACCGCGAGCTGTTTGTCCCCGGGCGAAGCTTCTTCGAGATAGCGGAACTGGCATGTCAGATGCCGGAACCCTATCGCGGGCAGCAACAGCCCGCAATCGCCCATGGAAGCGGACTCTGCAACGAGTTCCCCCTGATCATCCACGCCGAGAAAATCGAGGCGAAGGGTCATGACGGCATTCTGGAGCCTGGCATGGTGGTTTGCGTTGAAAGCTATGCCGGCGCGGAGGGCGGACGGGAAGGCGTCAAGCTGGAACAGCAGATTCTGGTGTCCGCGGACGGCCCGGAATTGCTCTCGAACATTCCCTTCGATGACAGGCTGCTTGCCTGAGAGGGTCTCCGCCGACCCCATTTGGAAGGCTGGAGACAGGTTCCTAGTCGCGGAGGCTTCCTTCCATGATCGAATCGCGGACAGGCATGGAGGACATGTTGCCCGGCATATTGCGCGGGCTCTCCGTCGGCATGCTTGCCGCGGGCGGTGCCGGAATCCTTCAGGGGGCAAATGCCCCGGTAGGCGCCGATGGCAGCGCGCGGCCGCCCGCGGTGGAGCAAGCTTCGTCCATGGTATAGTTTCCCGATTTATTCCATCAGCCTCCACTGTCTTGCGCTCAATTACATTCGACGTGAATTTCCGGACATGCTCTCCGGAACGAAATACCAGATCGATATTTTCCATCCCCCGCGCCCGTCACCAATCCCGGGCCAGTGATCCAGGCTGGCGCCGATATTGTCCCAAATGACTGCGGTAATCGCCGATGCATTATCCATAAAGTCTCTTGAATTATTG
>JAPOUP010000214.1 GCA_026708635.1 Rhodobacter sp. | reverse complement strand
CCGGGAACGTGGCCCGCTTGACCTACATGTCGCTGTCAGAGGCGCATTTGGGCCTGTGGTCCGCCTCGCTGTCCAGGGAGCGGTTTTTGACGAAGCGCGGCGCTTGAGACCGCCCGCCATGTCGTCGAGGGTCCGCACATTGACTGTGCCAATCGGTTTCCATCCAAGGTCGCTATCGTTCCGGTAGCGTATCCTTGCGGTTCTCTCGAGATCTCGCGCCGGTATGGGAGCGCGCGCCATTCGAGGCCATCGTCCGCGGTTGTGATTGCGGAGCCGTCATCTCAGTTCAGGGCTTTATCCGAACCCGTGCGTCGGGTGCGCCATGCCGCCCACGCCTCCGGTGTATCCAGATCGGTGAGGGCATGGCCCTCGGGTAAAGGCACTCGATGAACCTTCTCCCGCTCAAGGATCGACCGGCCGCCTTCGTCTTCCTTTAGCCGCGTAAGCATCGGGAAAAGCCTTGACGGAAACACCACGGGGTGACCGGGCACTCCAGATGATGACACGCCCTGAACAACGAGGTCAGGGAGTGACGCCGACGCGGCGAGAATCTCTTCGAGATCGCCGGTGGTGATCTCAGGCATGTCTGCGGGCAGTATCGCGACAGCCTTTACGCTGTCGGGTAGGGCCGCGGTCGCAACGCCGATTGACGTGCCCATACCCCTTGCCGCATTCTCCACCACAACGCGCTGGAGCTGCAGTCCGGCCAGTGTCTGACAACGTTCCCGCCTGTTTGGCGCCAGCGCCACAGTCACGTGCGCTCCGGTGGCGAGCGCGGCTTTCGCCTGCCGGCGCAGGATCGGAACACCATCCACTTCCTCGAGTAGCTTGTCAGAGCCCCGCATTCGGGCCGATGAGCCGGCGGCCAATAGCAGGATCGCGTCGCTTACCACGCTAGCGCTCCGGTATCAGCCCGCGTGGACTGAATCTCAGCATCAGCAGCATGATCAATCCCATGGTCAGCAAACGCATATGGGCGGCGGATTGCCGAAGATGTTCCTTCAACCAGTTTCCGTCCGCCAGTCCCGCGGTCAGGATGTCTACCAGAAGCAGACCCAGCGGTTCGACTTCGACCCAGAGATACCAGATCAGGAACCCTCCCAGAACCGCCCCGAAATTGTTGCCGGAACCGCCCACGATAACCATCACCCAGATCAGGAACGTGAATCGTAGCGGCTGGTAGCCGGTGGGAGCGAGGAGCCCGTCGAGGGAGGTCATCATCGCTCCGGCCAGCCCGCAGATCGCCGAGCCGAGAATGAACACCTGGAGGTGCCGGGCGGAAACGTTTTTGCCCATTGCACTCGCGGCCATCTCATTGTCGCGGATTGCCCGCATCATCCGGCCCCATGGCGAGTTCAGCGCCCTTTCGGAAAGCCAGATGACGGTCAGGAGCACCGCCACGAACAGGACCGTATAGCCAAGCTTCACGAAGAGTGAAGACGCTGTGACGGGATCGAGTCCCAGGATACTGGCCCACTCGATGAATTCCGGACTCCTCTGAAGGTCGATTTCGTAAGGCACCGGCCTCGGAATTCCATTGACGTTCTTTACGCCACGGGAAAGCCATTCCTCGTTCTTAAGCACCGCGATGATGATCTCCGCGATTCCAAGTGTCGCGATCGCCAGATAGTCGCTTCTCAGGCCGAGCGCGGTCTTTCCGATAAGCCAGGCTGCGCCGGCCGCTGCCATCCCACCAATTGGCCAGGCGACGATCACCGGCAGGTCGAGGCCGCCCAGATATCCGGTACTGGACGGATTCACCTTTTCTATCGCCAGCACCGCGGGATCGAATATAGCGCGATAGAGGAAGAATCCGCCCAGCAGGACGGCGGCTGTGGCGACGGCGCGCGGCGGACCGGCCGGTAGTCTGTTCCATAGAAACACGGCGAGAGCGATGACAGCCGCTCCCACTGACAGCGCCAGCGCGACACGCGGTCCTCCGGCCCCCCATGCTTCCGGAACCGGGGGCATGCTGACCAGTACCGTGGCAAGACCCCCGAGGGCGACGAAGCCCATGATCCCAACGTTGAAGAGTCCCGCGTAACCCCATTGTATATTCAGGCCGGCTGCCATTATGGCACTTATGAGTCCCATGTTAAGTATGCCGAGCGCGACATTCGGACTGCGGTAAAACCCGGTTGCCACGATTAGCCCCAACACCAGGGCGAAGAGCAGGATATTTCTCATCGGAGCGCTCATTCGGCTCTCCCGGCAAAAATTCCCGTAGGACGGATAAGCAGTACGGCGGTCAGGATCAGGAAGCTGACAGCGAACTTGTAATCAGTGCTGAGTAGCTGGACGAGGGCAGTGGGTTCGAGGGGATCCGGAAGAAGGTATACCAGCACTTTCTTCCAGGCATACGTTACCGTAACCTCGGAAAACGCGATCAGGAACCCCCCGGCAATGGCACCGGGCGGACTGCCCAGTCCACCGACGATCGCGCTCGCGAAGATCGGAAGAAGAAGCTGGAAATACGTGAACGGCTTGAAGCTCTTGTCGAGACCGTAGAGGACTCCGGCGACCGTTGCCAGTGCGGCGAGAATTATCCAAGTTACGGCTACGACCCGATTCGGGTCGATCCCCGAGAGAAGCGCCAGATCCTCGTTGTCGGAATAGGCGCGCATGGATTTCCCCATGCGAGTTCGCTTCAGAAACCAGAATAGCAGGACGACAACGAGGATGGCGGTAACGACAGTGATCGCCTGGCTGGTCTTCAGCGCGAGCCCTTCCCGCAACCCTGACCAGTCCCGGAACTCCCGCGCGCTGACGATGAACCGCTCCCCGTCGGCGAACCGCTGGTCGCCGGGGCCGATAATGAAGCGCACCAGGCCATTCATCACGAACATGACGCCGACCGATACTATCACAAATACCACAGGCCGGACCCGCCGCGCCCTGTAGAACCTGTAGACCAGACGGTCAGTTCCCAGCACCAGAGCCGCGGTGACGACAATTCCCGCGGGTAGGGCGAGCAAAGCCGTCGGAAGCGACCCAAGGGTCACTCCCGACTCCTGAAGGGCCCAGGTAAGGAGAATTGTCACCATCGTGCCGAACGCCATGGTGTCGCCATGGGCGACATTGGAGAACCGCAGAACTCCGTAAACCAGCGTCACTCCCAAGGCACCTAGCGCCAGTTGCGCTCCGTAAGCCGTGGCGGGAATCAAGACGAAGTTGGCGAACGCCGTGAGGGCGTTGAGAAGGTCCATCACGCTCATCCCGGGAAACTCGGAACCGCGCTCACATCGTCACCGATTTCAGGCTAGCGAACGCCATCTACCCGCCAATTGAGCGCCGCCGCACCCGGAAGCGGGGGCATGCCGGCATCCGACTGGTGCCGGTCACGTGCGGAGATAGACCGACGATATGGCCTTTGCCGGACGATGGAATCCATATTGATAGGGCCCGCCACAGGAAGCCGGAGGGACGTCCGGCGCACAACCCGCGTGAAGCGGGTATCCCGCACGTCCACCGGAACCCTGGTTCCATGCATGATCTATCCTCCCAGAAAGCTCCGCCGCACATCCGGGCTCGCGAGAAGCGCCGCCCCGGTATCGGTGAAACGGTTGCGGCCCTGTACCAGAACATACCCCACATGGGCGATTTCGAGAGCCTGTCTGGCGTTCTGCTCAACCATCAATACGGAAATTCCGGTACCGGCGATTTCGATAATTTTCCCGAACAGTTCATTCATTACAATCGGACTGATGCCGGCAGTTACCTCGTCCAGCATCAGAATCTGCGGCTGGGTCATCAGTGCCCGTCCCAGAGCCAACTGCTGGCGCTGGCCTCCCGAAAGCTCCCCGGCCCGCTGCCGCCGCCGGTCACGCAGGACGGGAAACAGGCCATAGACCTGTTCAATGGCGCATTTCATGCCTTCGCGGTGAAGAAACGCGCCCATTTCCAGGTTTTCCTCAACCGTCATCGTCGTGAAGACGTTGGAAGTCTGTGGCACGAACGCCATTCCTTTGGCCACCCGCGCCTGCGGCGACAAGTCCGTGATATTCTCGTCATCCAGCCAAACGGTTCCCTTTCTCAGGTCCAGCATTCCGAACAGGCCTTTCATTGCCGTCGACTTGCCGGCGCCGTTCGGTCCCACGATCACCGCGATTTTGCCTCTCTCCACCGCGATCGTACAGTCATGCAGTATGTCCGAGCCCCTCCCGTAACCGCCCGTCAGAGAATTGCCCAATAGGTAGGGTTTGCGCACCTCGCAAACTACGGGATCGCTCGATTCGGCGGCAATGGTAGACACCTCGGGGAGGGATGCCCCGGATCTGTTGCTTCGTCTACTGCCACCATTTCGGCTCATATCAGCGGCGCGCCTTTTGGCTGTCTATCCTTAGCGTTCGTTGCCGCGGAGGCCATCCGGAAAGGGGCATCCTGGACAGCCGTCCCGCATCGGTCGCAGTCTGCCTATCCATCAGGCGACTGTCCGGCTTCCGGTGCCGAGATAGGCTTCTATAACCAGATCGTTAGACTTTATCTCCTTCATCGTTCCTTGCGCCAGCACCTTGCCCTCCGCCATGCAGATTACCGGGTCGCAGAGGCGGCCTATGAAATCCATGTCATGCTCAATTATGCAGAACGTGTATCCGCGCTCCCGGTTAAGTCGCATGATCGCGCCGGCGATGGTATTGAGCAGCGTCCGGTTCACGCCAGCCCCAACCTCGTCAAGAAAAACGACTTTGGCGTCGACCATCATGGTGCGCCCGAGTTCGAGCAGCTTTTTTTGCCCACCGGAGAGGTTTCCAGCCTTCTCGTTCGCAAGGTGCGCCATAGTCAGGAAGTCCAGGACCTCATCGGCTTTTTGCCCAAGCGCGGACTCGCCGCGCGCGATGAGGCCGCGGCGAAACCAGGTGTTGATCAGGCGCTCGCCCGCCTGTCCACCGGGAACCATCATCAGGTTTTCGCGCACGGTAAGCGAATGGAATTCCCTGGCGACCTGGAATGTCCTGAGAAGGCCTTTACCGAACAGCTCATGCGGAGGCAGTCTGGTGACATCCTCGCCATTCATATAGACCCGACCACCAGTAGGTTTAAGTATACCAGCAATTACATTGAAAAGAGTTGTTTTTCCAGCACCGTTGGGCCCAATCAGGCCGGTGATGGATCCGGTGGTGACTTCCAGGGAAGCACCATCAACCGCCCGGAAGCCGCCGAAATGCCTTCGAATACGCTCTACGACGATCATGATTCGCACCTGAAGCCGCGTAAAGCGGCGACATGGCGAAGCGCGGCCCGAACTGACAACGGGCCGCGCTCAGAATCGTTCGGTCCTGTCCGTCAGCGGTATCGGACAGTCGTAACTTCACCATCCCTGACTTCCGTCTGGGCATAACTGCCCGCGGATTCGCCGGGGCCGATCAGCTCCACGGCCGTGGCGCCAACATAATCGACTTCCCCGCCGTTCCCGAGAATCTCCAGCGCCTTTGCGATCTCACCTGGAAAGATCTTCTCACCCGGCGCGTTGGCGACATCCATGACGCTGCTCTTGAAGTCGCCGCTATCCGAGGAACCGGCGGCCTGCATGGCCAGAAGTATCAATGCGGCGGCGTCGTAGGCCTGTCCGGTGTAGGGTGACGAGGCGTCGAAAGTGTCTCCCACCATCTCAACGAACATCTCATTGCCTTCGCTGTCGGACGCAGGATGCTGGCCGGTCGAGCCGTTGATCTCGTCCCCGAAGTTATCCTCAAGCATATCGCCGATCATGCCATCGGGGAAATGGAATGTATCGAAGGCACCGGAGTCGAGGGCACCCCGCAGGATTCCGCTACCGCCCTGATCAATGTATCCGATGATGACGAGCCGCTGGCCTCCCGCCGAGGCGAGGGCGGACACTTCCGCCGAATAGTCGGCCTTCCCGTCCTCATGCGCGGCATTGATGGTCACGGTGCCGCCCGCCGCCTCGAATGCGGATTGGAAGCTGTCCGAGAGTCCCTTACCGTAATCGTTGTTGTTATAGGAGACGGCGACCTCGTTGATGCCTTCCTCCATGAGTATTTCCGCCATAACCTGACCCTGTCTCGCGTCGGATGGTGCCGTACGGAAGAACAGGCCGTCGTCCTCGGTCGTCGATAGTGCCGGGGATGTCGATGCCGGCGATATCATGACGATCCCGTTTGGCACCGCGATATTGGTCAGCGCCGCGATCGTGGCCCCTGAACAGGCGGCCCCCATGATGGCCTGGACCCCGTCGGCGGTCACCATACGTTCCGTGGCCGCCACCGCGGCCGCACTGTCGCCGCAGGTTGAGTCCCCACGCACTGACTTTACGGTGGAACCACCAAGCAACATTCCGCTGTCGCTTGCCTCCCGCATCGCGATTTCGGCCGCTTCGGCGATCGGTGGAATCAGTGACTCAACCGGCCCCGTAAATCCGAGGAGCACGCCGAGCTTGATTTCCTCGGCGGTTGCGCCCGCCGCGGAAAATGCCAGGCCGGCAATCGCGCTTGAGGTAAGGAACAGTTTCTTCATGTCACTCTCCATATTTGTTGTGTGGGCTACTGGTGGCTATGAGGCTGGGACGCCAACCCCTCGCGGCGGATATGCCTGAATGCGTGAATCAAGTGCATAGGCAAGGTATCTTTCGGATCGAGGCATGGCTTCCGGCCTCCATGCGAAACGACAGCATCGCTGAATGCGGAAAGACGCGTCATCGGCGTGCGTGGTATGCTGGACAGGCCACTCCTTATGTTTAAAATCCTCGAATCGTGGATATCAATTTTGTGGAATCGGTTCAAGGATGGCTTATGGATCGTGTGTATCCCGGATTGGTTGCCAAGTAACGATAGTGGGCCATTCGAGGCAATCGGGCAACCTTTGGCACATGGCACCTCTCCGCCATCCTGTTATCCACGAACCGCAATCACCAACCAGGCTGGGCTACACCCTTCCGGATCTCCGGGTTCCCGGTCCGTTGGGTCTGTCGCGGATCAACAGGCGGGAAGAGTGAATCCGATTGGCGCGTTGAATTGGGGACGCTGGGGCAGTGCTTTCGGCTGGAAAGGTGCGGAACGGCTGTTTGTTCACGGATACAGCGCGGATCCCAGTGGAAGGTCATCAAGCGTGTGGCACTGCCGCAGTGGTGTAAGGGCCGATTGGGGCATTGCGGCAGGCAACTGCCCAAATGCTCGAATTGCCTCCACGCCGAGCCCGTATGCATAGAGCCGGTCACCGTCTCCGGAGATTTGCCGCGCGATATGACATTTGGTCTTTCGCTTAGGATGGGACGTGCAATAAGGGATCGTCAAACGAGTTCTTCCAGGGAGACGTCCAATGGAGATTCGTGAGGCGCTGACCTTCGATGATGTCTTGCTCGTGCCCGGAGCGTCGAGGGCCCTGCCGTCCGAGGTCGATACGCGCACTAGAATCACGCGTGATATCCACACCAATATCCCGCTCCTGAGTTCGGCCATGGACACCGTGACCGAAGCCCGGATGGCGATCACGATGGCGCAGGCCGGCGGCATGGGCGTCATTCACCGCAATCTTGACGTCGAGGAACAGACCAGACAGGTCCGGAGCGTCAAACGGTTCGTTTCCGGCATTGTATACAATCCGGTTACGCTGAAGGCCGACCAGACGCTTGGCGATGCCAAGGCGTTGCGACGGCGGTACAATGTCACGGGATTTCCGGTCGTGGATGATGGGGGCAGGGTGCTCGGAATCGTGACGAACCGCGATATGCGTTTCGCGGAGGACGACGCCACGCCGGTCAGCCGGATGATGACAGCCGAAGATCTCGCCGTCCTGGAGGAACCCGCGGATCTTGACGAGGCGAGGGGTCTCATGAAGGCGCGGCGCATCGAAAAGCTTCTGGTTACTGACGGTCGGGGCAGGCTGACCGGCCTTCTGACCCTCAAGGACAGCGAACAGGCGGTTCTGAACCCTCAGGCCTGCAAGGACCGGCTCGGCCGTCTGCGGGTGGCCGCGGCCACGACGGTTGGCGATGACGGGTATGCGCGTTCGGAGGCGTTGGTGGACGCCGGGGTTGACGTGGTTGTCGTTGACACGGCGCACGGCCATTCCGAGGGGGTCGTAGAGGCTGTCGCGCGGGTAAAGAGGCTTTCGAATGCAGTCCAGGTCATCGCGGGTAACGTGGCGACCGGCGAGGCGGCGCGGGCGCTCATCGGAGCCGGGGCGGATGGGGTAAAGGTCGGAATCGGACCCGGCTCAATATGCACGACACGTGTCGTGGCCGGTGTCGGCGTTCCGCAGCTCACGGCGATTATGGATTGCGCCGCGACCACGGGTGACGTTCCCTTGATCGCCGATGGCGGAATCAAGTTCTCCGGCGATCTCGCGAAGGCGATCGCGGCGGGTGCGTCCAGTGCCATGGTCGGCTCCCTGGTTGCCGGAACCGACGAATCGCCCGGCGAACTGGTTTTATACCGCGGTAGAAGCTTCAAGTCATACAGGGGCATGGGTTCCCTCGGGGCTATGGCCCGGGGCTCGGCGGACAGGTATTTTCAGAAAGACGCGGCCTCGGACAAGCTCGTGCCCGAAGGAATCGAGGGGCAGGTGCCATACAGGGGGTCCGCTGAAGCCGTCATTCATCAGTTGATCGGGGGGTTGCGCGCCGCGATGGGATACACGGGCTGCGAGACGATCGAGGAAATGAGGAAGAACTGCAGGTTCGTGAGGATCACCGGGGCGGGCCTGAAGGAAAGCCATGTCCACGATGTCCAGATCATTCGGGAGAGCCCGAATTATCGCACGGGCAACTGAGCGGGGCATGGGTACGGCAACAAGCTGGTCAACGCACCGCCCTTGTTCGGGACATGTCTGGAGTTCGGATCCTTACCGTTCCGCCGCGGCCGCTTATCGCCATTCTCCATCCGGCGGTGGACCTGCCGGAATGGTTAACCCGGTTCTTGGCGGTCATCCAGAGAGCGTCATGTTCGGAGCCGACCTAAGTCTGTCGATAAACAGGTAGTTCCAGTCACTATCTCTGGACGACATGACCGATTGGACGGCTTCCTCGGTGATTTCGGCAAGCTTTCCGTGACTGAGGATGCGATACGCGCGGTACCCTTGCGTGAACATCTTTTGGAACACCTGGGTTTGTCTGGTTCGCTTGACCACCGTGTCGGGCAGGATCTCAATGATCCAGACAGGTTTCGGATCAAGTGCCAGTAGGCCGGAAGCGCCCGCGAGCACATGCTCCTCCCATCCTTCGACATCGACCAGCAGTAGGAGATTTTCCGACATCCACCTATGTCCGAGGACTATGTCGTCAAGGTTGGTTACGGGAACGAGCTGACTTAATGCGCTTCCTATCCCGCTGAATTTGACCGACAGGGAAGCGGTGTCGTGGAGGCCGAAGATCTCCGCAATTCGAGGGGGGGGGTCCCCGACAGCCATGGGAAACAGTTCAACGTCGTCCGAGAATCCGTTTATGGCCATGTTCCTGCAGAAGAGCTGGCAGTTCGCCGGCTCCGGTTCAAAAGCGATCGTCCTGACCCCGGTGTTTCGGGCCATGCAACAGTAGAAACCTACATTCGCCCCGACATTTACGAATAGCGAAGCGTTCGTGAGAAGGCTTCCCACAAGGTTTCGGGTCGCGGCCTCCCAATCATCGGTGGCCGACCGGTCATTGATGAACCGGAATCCTTCCCGCATCGTGGTCGGGAGCCGCTTCAGACTGCGGGCGAGGGTTCGCGGTCGGTTCCTCCAACGACGGCGAAGAAGACGCCGGTGGTTTAAGGCGCGAATTCCCTGAACAATTCTGTCCATCATCGGCATTACCCAGTCTATCCGGTAAACGAGAATGCTATAATGGCGAATGAAATATGTCATCAAGCGTGTTCGGTCGGTATAATTTAAGCCACTTGACGGGAAGGTTGATCGCCGTAACTTGCCTTTCGCCACGCGGCTGCCCTGGCTCACCGGAAAGCGGCATGTCGCTATACGGGAGATTCCCGAGGCATAGGCGACGAGCCTTGGAACAGTTGCCGACAGGCCGAATCTAATGGCGAGCGGCACGACTGGTCGCCACGGGCCGGCCCTGTCGCAAACCCCCGCTCCAGATCTATTTTCACGCGATCCTCCGGCGCGGGGATCTGGCGAGTTCGTGAAGGCCAGGCGCGGTGCCGGGACGATCAAGCCCGGGACCATGTGTTTGATCGTGAGAAGTTGACCCATTTTGCCTTTCGGTTCAGTTTCCCAGACCGGTTCGAATACGACAGCGCCGGAAACAACCTGCCATCTCCCTTGATCTGGGGGCAATCGATCCAGGACGCGACGGACGGTCCGCTATAAGGCAATTTAGGTGGATGGCCGTCTATTGGCGCATTGACCTCTGGTCCCAAGGCCGCCGGAAGCGGTTTTCATCGTCATCGGCCCGGCTCGTTCGCCGTTACGGGTTGTTGGAACATCGCCCGACCCAGCGCCACGGCCAGGATTGCGCCCACCAACTGGCAGATGATAAAGACCGGTACATGTTCGGGGTCGATACCGGCGAACGTGTCAGACAGCCCGCGCGCGATTGTAACCGCTGGATTGGCGAAGCTTGTTGAGGCCGTGAACCAGTACGCGCCGGTTATGTAGAGAGCGACAATGGTCGGAACCGCTTCTGGTCTATGCCTAAGGCCGCCGAGTATGACAAAGACCAGTCCGAAGGCCGCGACCGTCTCGGCGACCCATAGGTTAATGCCGGTTCGGGCAGTGGTACCTGTCTGCAGTATCGGGAGGTCAAACATGCAGTGGGCCAGCCAGACCCCGATCACGCCTCCCGCGACCTGGACGACGATAAAGGCGAATGCCTCCACGGAAACGATTTCACGACGCAGGAGAAACGCAAGCGTCACCGCCGGATTGAAATGCGCACCGGAAATCGGTCCGAGAACCGTGATGCCAACATACAGAACGCATCCCGTGGCGATGGCATTGGCCAGCAGCGCGACGCCGGTGTTTCCGGCCGCGAGATCTAGGGCCATTATGCCCGATCCCACAACTCCGACTAGCAGGAACGCGGTACCGATGAATTCGGCGGCGAGCTTTCGTGTCATCCAGTTCCTCCAATCCGGTTAAGCAGCGCACCCAGACTCCTTTGATCCATTGATTCAACGGGTTCCCGCAGCAGCATTCGGACCCGCGAGGCAAGAATGCCGTAGACCGAGTGGAAGGCATGTGGCCGTTCCTCTTCAGGCGCGGCGGCAGGGTCATCGACACCCCAATGGACGCGCAGAGGAGTCCCCGGCCAGACCGGACAGATTTCGCCAGCCGCGTTGTCACAGACGGTGATCACAATGTCCATCGCCGGTGCGTTAGACCCGGAAAACCGATCCCAGCTCTTCGAGCTGAGGCCGGTGGTGGCGATGCCGTTGCGCACGAGGAGCGCGAATGCCCCGGGATGTACACTGCCGACCGGGTGGGATCCCGCTGACCACGCGGTGACACGTCCCGTGCCGTAATGGTTCAGGAGCGCCTCAAGCAAAATCGACCGCGCGGAGTTTCCGGTGCAGAGTACCAGTATGTTCATGCCGGCTTTGTTAGCGGCGGCATGTGTATCTTTTGTGACACCAATGCCCGAAGTAAGTTAGCTAGCGGCTTAAACAGCCTCTTTCCCGCGGTCAATTCCGGAATCCCGGGCCGTGGTGGTCTCGCCATGGGGCGGTGCGAAGCAGACCGCGCGGCCGGCGGACGAAACCGCTCCGCTCACCCCTCCTCGTACCACCATACATCCGGCTGCCAACTGATCCAGTCACCGTATATCGGAATCCTGTCCGGAAATTTAAGGCGCCTGTCATGGGCGATATGGCTGACGGGCCACTGGGAAATCGGAATCACGTAACGTCCGGTCGTCAAAATTCGGTCGAGCGCGCGCGTGGCCGCGATGAAATCGGCGCGGCTGGCGGCGCTGAGGATCTCGTTGATCATTGCCTCCGCCGCGGGGGAATCCATACCCATCCAGTTACGGGTGCCGGGCATTTCGACTCCCGAGCTGCCCCAGTAAAGCGTCTGTTCGTTACCGGGGCTGAGTGAGAGGGCCCGGCGGTAGAAAGTCATGTCGAAGTCGTAGATTTGTGTGCGCTCGCTATACTGCGCGCTGTCCGTGGTGACGACGGTCGCCTCGATACCTAGCCGCTTGAGTGATTCCGCATAGATGTCGATGATTGCCGCGATTTCGGCGGAACCCTGCCGGAGCAGGATTTCGAACTCGAACGGCTCGCCACCGGCGTTTTTCAGCCTGCCGTCGCCATCAACCGTCCACCCGGCCTCCGCCAGGCGGTCAAGCGCGATCCCGATGTTCGCCCGGTTGCGGATCGAACCGTCAGAAACGGGCAGGGTATAGCCGTCGAGCGCCCCCGGCAGGAGTTCGTCGGAGAACGGCCCGAGGAGTTCCCGGACCCGGCCTTCAGCCGGGCCGGGGCGCATGCCGAGAACCGAGTTGGAGAAATACGAAGTGATTCGTTCCTGTTTGCCATCAGCCTGGGCTTGGTTAATGAACTCGAAATTGAACGCGTGGATAAGAGCGTCGCGGACCCGCCAGTCCCGGAAGGGCTCACGGCGGGTATTCATGACGAAGCCGGTGATTCCCGAAGGTCGTTGGTGATGGATGACCGACTTGATCACGTCACCGGCCTCGATGGCCGGGAAATCATACTGCGTCTCCCATTTCTGTGGATTGAACTCGCGGTTGGAATTGAGTTCACCCGCCTTGAAGGCCTCGAACATCGCCGTGTCGTCGGCAAAAAACTCCATTCGGATCTCGTCAAGGTTGGCGATGCCGCGGCGGATTCCCAGGTCTTTGCCCCAATAGTCGGGATCGCGCCTGAGGCTGACGAATCGCCCGGCCTCGAAGTCATCGACGACATATGGCCCTGTCGCGACCGGGATTACGTCCAGACCGGACTCAGCGAACTCGATGTCCCGCCATTGGGCCTTCTTCAGGATCGGGCGAAGGCCGAGGATGAGAGGTAGTTCGCGGTCCTCGACATTGAAGGTGAAACGAACGGACCGCTCGCCAACCTGTCTCATCGTCGCCACTTTCTGCCATGCGCCGTGGTATCTGGGATGACCCCGCGTTCCGAGGGTCTCATACGTCCACATAACGTCCTCGACCGTGACCCGCGTGCCGTCGGAGAACCTTGCGCCGTCACGAAGGGTGAACTCGACCCACTCCCGATTCGGTCCGGTCTCAACTGATTCGGCCAAAAGCCCGTAAAGGGAGAACGGTTCGTCCCAGGAACGTCCCATTAGGCTTTCATAAACAAGGAACCTTAGCTGCCATGGAACGGTTCCCCGGCGGATATGGGGGTTAAGGCTGTCAAAGCTTCCGACCTGGCCCGTTACAATTCGACCGCCCTTCGGCGCATCGGGATTGACATACGGAAGCGAAACGAAATCTTGTTGCAACGCAGGTTCGCCGTACATAGATATGCCGTGCATGCGTTCGGCAAATGCCGCGCCGGTCGAGAGCATTCCGGAAATCGCGATCGCGATACTGCCCGAAATCATCATATATTGACGGTTCATCGCGGACCGATCCCTTCCGGATTGTGGTTTCTGGTTGACGGGCTAGCACATGCGGACCCTCGCCTCAAAATTTTTTCTTGAACTCCTTGAACTTTCTGTCCGGAAGATTATTATGGAAACACTGCTCGAGCGTCGGACGGCGCACTGCCGTATGGCGCTAAGGTTTCTTGCCTGTATGAAACCTGCCTCAACAACTAAGCGCCCACCTTGTGTGGGCGCCTTTTTTTTGCCCGCCCTTCGGCGGGAAACGAACCGACCAAGGGTCGAAACCCGGAAGATAAGCGTCATGGATATAAGGGGCAGAACGGCCGTCGTGACCGGCTCGAACTCCGGCATCGGTTTGGGCATCGCCCGGCAGCTCGCGAATGTGGGGGTGAACCTGATACTCAACTCATTCACGGAATCCCCCGATGATCAAGAGCTGGCGGACGGGCTGGCGAGAGAATTCGGGATCTCCGCGCGCTACATACGCGCCGACATGTCAAGACCGGAAGACTGTCGTGCGCTGGTCGCTGAGGCCGCGGCGTGTGATATCCTGGTTAACAACGCTGGGATCCAGCATGTCGCGCCGATCGAGGCGTTTCCCGTTGAACGATGGAATTCGATCATCGCGATAAACCTTTCGGCGGCATTTCACACGACGGCGGCGGCACTTCCGGGGATGCGCGACGCGGGCTGGGGCAGGATAGTGAACATCGCGAGTGTCCATGGAGTGAGGGCTTCCCCTTACAAGTCAGCGTACATTGCCGCCAAACACGGCATCATCGGTTTGACGAAGACGGTGGCTCTGGAGACGGCGGAGGATCCAGTGACCTGTAATGCGATCTGCCCCGGCTACGTACTTACCCCGCTCGTGGAGGCACAGATCCCGGGTCAGATGGACGTGCATGGAATGGATCGGGAATCGGTCGTAAGGGAGGTTATGCTGGCGCGCCAGCCGTCCAAGCGGTTCGCGACAGTTGAGCAGGTCGGAGGAACGACGGTATTCCTGTGCTCGGAAGCGGCTGCCCAGATCACCGGAACGGCAATCAATCTGGACGGCGGCTGGACAGCGCGGTGATACTCCCAGTCTCGCGCCGTCGGGAAACCTCGCCTTTCCACGGAGCGCTGAGATATCAGGCCAGTGATTCGTTGGAGACAAATTCCTGTCTCCGATATTGGCTGTGATGGGGATATGTTAATAAAACCAAGATTCTATAACTGTATCTGAATATCCTGCTTTCACCAAATCAAGGAATCAAATG
>JAPOUP010000127.1 GCA_026708635.1 Rhodobacter sp. | reverse complement strand
TTCGTGATTGTGGTCAGATCACCGCCTTTTCAGGGAACGGCTCATTGCGAACAATTCTACCATAGCCGATTTCCCTCAGATCGAGCGAACGGAATTCGCCATAGGTGATCCACTCCGCAATCCCGCGTCCGATGGCAGGGGATTGCTGCAGCCCATGCCCGGAAAAACCGTTGGCGAAGATGAAATTCGCAACCTCGTTGTGCGGCCCGGCAATCACGTTGTGATCGAGGGTGTTGAACGCGTAATGCCCGGCCCAGGAATTCACCAGCTTTACGGCCTCGAACGCCTCGGACCGTTCGTAGAGATCCATCCAGATCCGCTCAAATTCGTCGTGGCGCACTTCAAAATCGTCCCATTCCACCGCCGGATCCTCGGTGGGCACCGTCCCCGCGAGAAAGTATTTACCCTCAGGCCGGCAGAAAGTACCCGATGGGTCGATCATTAGCGGCAGGCGGCCATGGTTCACATTGGCGCTACCCTCGGGCGAGTTGGCGCAGTCAATGACGAATAGTGAACGCTTGCGCGGCTCAACCGGAACGTAAAGGCCAGCCATCGCGGCGACCTGCGCCGCACGGGGTCCAGATGCGTTTACCAGCGTTCCACAGGCAATGGCTCGCCCGCTTTTCAGAACGGTGCCGGTGATAAGGTCCCCATCGCGGAGGATGTCCACCACCTCGTCGATCAGGTAATCGGCTCCCTGCGCGCGCGCCTTCCTGCGGAATCCGTCCATCAGCGCGGTGTTGGAAAACCAACCCTCGCCCGACTGTCCGTAGCTGGCCAGTTTCAGGTCATTCACCTTGATATGCGGGAAGGCTGACTTGATCCGGTCCGGATCCCAAAGCACCACGTCCGCGCCGAGTGATTTCTGGACCGCATGGTTTTCGCGCAAAATCCGGACCTGCTCGTTGGTAGACGCCAGAAACAGATACCCGCTCTCGTGAAAGGCCAGATCCGGTTTTTCGCCGTTCACCTCCATCGTTTCGGCAAACCCGCGGATGAACTGCGTGCCGAACTGTCCGATCCGCACATTCACCGGGTTTGAGAACTGGTTACGGATTGCCGAGGCGCTGAGCGAGGTGGATGCACGCGCGAAGCTCGGGTCGCGCTCGATCATCAGGACCGAGCCGTTGAAATCGGTGCTGGAAGTCAGGAAATACGCGATGGAGGAGCCTATGGCAGCCCCTCCAACAATCACGACATCATAGCTGTTGGGCATCACTTTGCCTCGTCATCCGGGTAGCCCATCGTCCGGAGGAGGGAATTTCCTCCCGCCGAGGAAGCGGAACGCGGATCACCCGAACATGTCCGGGCCAGCGACGGGCGCAGGCATGTCCCTGGCTTCATGCCCTGGCCACTCCATCCTGTCGCAATGACATGGTGGACTGCGGGGAATTCCCCCGCTCACAGGGTTCGCCCGAGGTTATGGGTTTGTGCGCAAGGGAAGTCTTTCCCTGCCCGGGCCTTCCGGATCGCGATCTCTTGACTTCCAATCAGCCGACACGGATAGTTCCAATTGTCGGGACTGGGGATAGGATGTTCAAGCGGTTTCTGGAACGCCGCAGCAGTTCCCGCTAACCGGGGGGTGCGGAGTCTGGCGCACCTGACGGACGTTCCGACAGCATCTGACAGCGGTTCCGCGCGAGGCGAACTGTCTCTCTCGGTCTGTTTCTGGGTTCGGTCTCCCAATGTCCCGCTCCGGCCACGGCGTTGTCCGGGATGGGATGGATGTTCAGGCTTCGAACGGGTTCAGCGTGTCCACGTCCAGTCCCGCCACATCCGCCACGTTGCGCGTGACGAGCGTCAAGCCGTTGGCCTTGGCCGTCGCGGCCAGAAGCCCGTCCACGACCGGCACGGTGCGGATCGCGTTCGTCCTGCCCCACTGCTCGGCAACGGCCGTATCCACGGGCAGGACGCGATCGCCGAAGCCCGACATCACGTCGGCGAGCCAAGCCTCAAGCGCTTCGGCCCTTTGGGGATCGCGGTGGCGGGCGAGTTCCACGCCCTTGCGGATCTCGCCCAGCACCAAGGGGCTTAGCCACAGATCCCCCTCTTCGACGCCTTTCCACCAAGCCGCGACGGTCGGGTCGCATCGATCGCCCCTGCGGACCTCGGAGATGACGTTCGTGTCGATCAGGAAGGTCACAGTGCCGCGCCGCGTCCGAAGTCGCGAGGGCGTTCGAGATCGATCCCCTCAAGCGGCGCGGAGGCCAGCAATGCCTTGAGCCCTCCGGAGCGCGGCGTGGCGATCCTCTCGCGGAGAACGGCGCGTATCTCGGTCTCGCGCTCGGGATCGCCCAGTGCCGTGGCGACGCCGCGCACGAGTACGGCGTCCTCCTTCCGGACCTGGATCTCGACACGCATGAATCCCTGCCGCCGACGGCGCTTGCGCCACCGGGAGACGGGAGAAGGTTCGGTGCTGGTCATGGCATCCTCTATTTCCGGAAATCTTACCGGCAAAACGGGAACATGACAACCGGAGATAGTCTTGCGGCGTGCAGTTCAATTTTTTTGGGTATGATCTGACTCGACGAACACGGTCGATTCGTCGTATCCGCATGTGTCGTTCGGAAGAGAGCCAATCTCCCCGCCGGACGCGAGAGCGGCGTGCCATTCATGGTGGTGGCCGTGGCCGCGAAGTGGTGGCCGTGGCCGCGAAAGTGAATTGCCGCGCATCGCGTCGCCCGCATCCGAAATTCGGCGGAACGTCATAATGAGGTGAGAACGGGCCCCTCCGGGTCTCAATATGGCGCCTGATGTCATTCGCCCCAGTTGCGCTCCCTGCGCCTGCATCCCGGTAAACCGCTGTCATTATTGACGTTTCGTTCCTCATTGAAGGCCGGATTTTTCTCTTGCATTCTGATTTCCAATCAGGAATCGCCGATGTCTGATAGACAGAATTGATGGAACTCCATCCGCGATGAGATAAAATATGGCAAAGCGACCGACCATTCAGGACATCGCCGACGAAGCCGCCGTCAGCGTCGCTACGGTGGACCGGGTGCTCAACGGTCGGCTAAGGGTCCGCGAGGAAACGGCGCGAAAGGTGTGCGAGGCCGCGCATCGCATAGGATACCACGCCACCAACCTGATCGAACAGCGGCTCCGAGCGGACCTGCCCGAACTGCGGATCGGCTACGTCCTGCAGAAAGAACGGCAGGCCTTCTACAGGGCGTTGGGAGAGGAGGCCGAACGCGCGGCGCGCCAGCACCCGGGCATCCGCGGACGCACGGTGATAGAATTCGCCTCCTCGCAGTCTCCGCCCGAAGTGGCCGGTCTGCTGCGGAAAATGAAGGGCCGGGTGGACGCGGTCGCGGCGACCGCGGTCAATCACCACTCGGTCACCGAAGCGGTTCTCGACCTGAAAGACCACGGGATGCCCGTCATTGCCCTGTTGAATGACTTCGCGCAGGGTGAGCGGCTTAGCTATATTGGACTCAACAACCTGAAAGTCGGACGAATCGCGGCGTGGATGCTGGCGACGGCGGCGCGACGGCCCGGAAAGATCGCGATATTCGTGGGCGGTCACCGATGGCACGGGCACGAGCTTCGTGAAACGGGGTTCCGCAGTTTCTTCCGGGAGGCCAGGCCCCAGTTCACGATACTTGACACGCTCGTCAATCTCGAAACCCGCCAACTGACTTACGAGGCAACGCTCGATCTGCTCGCACGTCACCCGGACGTCGCCGGACTTTATCTGGCGGGCGGCGGGATGGAGGGCGCCATCCAGGCGCTGCGCGAGGTTCGGCAGCCAGGCCATGTAGCGCTTGTCGTCAACGAACTCACCCCCGAGTCACGCGGCGCGCTCCGCGACGGATATCTGACGATGGTTATCGCCACGCCGTTACACCGGCTCTGCTCGGACCTTACCGGGATGGTGAAGACGGCCATACTCGGGAGAGACGGAAACGTACCGAGCCAGCTCTTTCTAGAGCCTGTCATCCATGTACCGGAATCCGTATGAAATGATAGAAACACATCATCCGGGGGGCCGCGATTCTCGCATGCATGACGCCTTATCGCTGGCTGATGATTGACGCACTAGGGCACGATCCTTCAGTTTTCCGTTCTGGTTTTGCGTCGCACCGTTCGGCGCGGGGAGGTATTATGGTGAACGGAGCATGCTGCCCCGTGCGCTGAACCATATGTCAGTGCCCGGGTGGCGCTGGGACGACTTTATCGGACTTGCGCGGTCTATCGGCTGCGCGGGGGTCGAGTTCCGAAATGACCTGTCCGGATCGCTTTTCGCGGGAGACGATCCGGCCCGGGTGAGGTTCGTGGCGCGGGACGCCGGCGTGCGCGTTCTGGCCCTGGCCGAGTTAAAGTCGTTCAACGACTGGTCGGACCGCAGGCGGGCGGAGGCCGCGGGGCTGATTGACACCGCCGCCGCCTGTGGTGCCGAGGCGGTGACGCTTATTCCCCGAAGCGACGGACTTGGCTGCGGCAACGGCGAGCGTCAGGCGAACCTGCGCGTGGCGTTACGTGAACTCGCGCCGATGCTCGCGGAGCGTAAGCTGGTCGGGCTCGTGGAACCGTTGGGTTTCGGGATTTGCTCGCTGAGGCGCAAGTCCGAGGCGGTCGACGCCATCGAGGCGCTGGGCTTGGCGGAACGGTTCCGGCTGGTCCATGACACATTCCATCACAGGCTTGCGGGAGGTGAACCGATGTTTGCCGGACATACCGGAATCGTGCATGTCTCAGGCGTAATCGAGACGGAACCGGCCCTGCATGACCTGCGTGATCCGCACCGCGCGCTGGTGGATGCGCGCGACCGGCTGGGCAGTGCCGTTCAGGTGAGGGAACTTAGGAACGCGGGATATAGCGGCCCGGTCTCGATTGAGGCCTTCGCTCCGTGCGTACACGCGTCACACGACCCGGCAGGGGATCTGGCCCGGTCGTTTGAATTCATCTTCTCGGATCCGGCCGATAGAGCCGCATGACATACGAGCAAGGTGGACAGCCGCCCGGAAACGGGCTTCCGGCAATTCATATGAGCGGTGCGCCGGACACCGGCAATCAACAGGAGTACCGAAATGAAAAGAATTCTGATTGGCGCGGGCTTGCTCGCCCTGATGGGCACCGGTGCCGCGGCCCAGACCATAGGCGCCACAATCGCGCGTTTCGACGACAACTGGCTGACGGTCATGCGCAATGGAATGACCGAGCACGCCGCGTCTCTGAGCGGCGTCGACCTGCAGGTCGAGGACGCGGCCGACGATGTCGCCAAGCAGCTTGACCAGGTCACCAATTTCGTTGCCGCCGGCGTCGACGCGATCATCGTGAATATCGTCGATACCTCGGCGGGTGAGGCCATGTCAGCGGCGGCCGGTAACGTGCCGCTGGTGTTCGTGAACCGCGAACCGGATAACGTCGACACCCTTCCCTCGACCCAGGCGTTCGTGGCCTCGAACGAGATCGAGTCGGGTACACTGGCGGCTTTCGAGGGCTGCAAACTGCTGCGCGCCGCGGGAAAGGCCGGCGGTGCGCGGGGATACCTGCTGATGGGCCAGCTTTCGAATCAAGCCGCCGTTCAGCGTACGAAAGACGTCGACGACGTCATTGGCATGGACATGTGCAGTTTCATTTCCATTATCGACAGGCAGACCGCGAACTGGAATCGTGAAGAGGCGCAGAACCTGATGACGAACTGGCTTTCGGCCGGTGAGGAGTTCGATGTCGTCTTCGCGAACAACGATGAGATGGCTATCGGAGCGATTCAGGCGATGAAAGCCGCGGGCATCGGCATGGCCGACGTTGTCGTGACCGGCGTCGACGCGTCCCAAGACGCGCTGCTCGCGATGCAGGCGGGTGATCTGGACGTGACCGTGTTCCAGGACGCGGTCGGACAGGGCGCGGGCTCCGTCGATACCGCGATCGCGATCGCGAACGGAGAGGACGTCGCCCAGAAAGTCTACATTCCCTTCCAGCTGGTCGTACCGTCCAACATCGACCAGTTCCTCGCGAGGAACTGAACTCAAGCGGGCGGCGCCACGTGCGCCGCCCGTCACGTCATCCAGGCCTTTTCCATTTTATCTGTCCAAACATCGGGGGTGCCGGAGCCATGGCTGAGACGACGCATGGGACGGGAGGGCTGGCGTTCGACAGGAGCAAGCGCGCCTGGCCTAATGAAGTCAACATATTCATTGCGCTTATCCTGATAGTCGCCATCTTCGAGGCGCTGGGACAGCTGCTTCCCTACATGAAGGGCCAGAGCCTCCTGTTCGACACCAATGACCGGTTCGATTCCATCTTCAACGAAGCGCGCCTGAGGATCATCATCCTGCAGGTCTCGATCATCGGTATCATCGCGATTGGCGTGACGCAGGTGATCATCACCGGCGGAATCGACCTGAGTTCCGGCTCGATCGTCGGCGCAACGGCAATGATCGCGATGAGTTTCGGGCAGACGGAACTGGTTAACGGAAACCCCAACCCGAAGGCGATCTTCGGCCTTTGGGCCATGGACCTTCCCGTTGTCGTGCCGGTGCTCGTGGGCCTCGGCTGCGGTCTCGTCGCCGGGGGAATAAACGGACTCTTGATCGCCTACACCCGGATTCCACCGTTTATCGCGACCCTGGGTATGATGGTGTCCGCCCGGGGCGTGGCGAAATGGTGGTCACACGGAAATCCCATCAGCTTCCCGACCGACCAGTACGCCTCGATAGGCAGCGGCATGATGCCTGTCGTCTGGTTTGTGCTTCTGGCGTTATTGTTCCACCTGATCCTGAAATTCACGGTCTACGGCAAGCACACATACGCCATCGGCTCGAACGAGGACGCGGCCCGCATGAGCGGCATCGCCGTCGCCCGGCACAAGGTGCTGGTCTACACCATCGCCGGTATGCTGGCGTCATTCGCGGCAATCGTTCTGAGTTCGAAGAATCTCACGGCGCAGTCGGGAATGGGACTCGTGTACGAGCTGGACGCGATCGCCATGGCCGTCATCGGAGGGGTTTCCCTCGCCGGCGGACGCGGATCGATCGTCGGCACCGTTCTGGGGGCGCTGATCTTCGGCGTGATCATTTCCGGTTTCACCTATCTGCGCCTGGATGCATTCTACCAGGAAATGGTCAAGGGTGGGATAATCGTGGCGGCCGTGGTGCTCGACCAGTGGCGCCAGCATCGCGCCGCAATGAAATCGTGATCCGGGAGGACCCGAGATGAGTGATGAAATCGTCCTGAAGACCGAGGACCTGACCAAACATTACGGCGGCGTGCAGGCTCTTGAAGGCGCGGATTTTGAGCTCCGGAAAGGAGAGCATGTCGCGATCATGGGCGATAACGGCGCCGGTAAATCCACCTTCGTCCGCCAGATCACCGGCGTGGAGCAACGTACCCGGGGCAGGATACGGCTCTATGGCGAGGACGTGAACTTCGCGGGACCGCTGGAGGCAAGGGAGGCGGGAATCGAGACGGTATTCCAGACCCTCGCGCTCGCGGACGACCTGGACGTGCCCGACAATCTTTTCCTCGGGCGGGAAATCACCCGACTGGACTTTCTCGGCCCGTTCCGCGTGCTGGACTATCGGGCCATGCGCGACGCGACGCTGGCCGGACTGAAGAAGACGGCGGTGAAAATTCCCGACATCCGCAATACCATACGCAATATGTCAGGCGGACAGAGGCAGTGCGTCGCGATCGCGCGAACGGCGACGTTTCATTCGCGGCTGACGATCATGGACGAGCCGACGGCGGCTCTCGGAGTGCAGGAAACCGAGCAGGTGGAGAATATCATCAGGACGCTGAAGACACAGGGTGAACCGCTGATCCTCATAAGCCACAATATGCGGCAGGTGTTCGACCTGGTCGATCGTATCGTCGTATTCCGCCGGGGCCGGATCTGCGCCAACCTCCTGAAAAGCGAAACCGACGGACAGGATGTCGTCGCCTACATTACGGGCGCCAAGACGCAGCCCGAATATGCCGAGGCTGCGTAAAGTGGACGCTCATCGACAGACCGGGGCCTTGGTGACCGGAGGGTCCCAGGGACTTGGCCTCGCCATAGCGCGGGAACTGATAGCCCAGGGATGCCGTCGCCTCGTGATCACTTCCCGCGACCGTACGAAAGGCGCGGCGGCGGTGGCGCGGCTCGAGGCGTCCGGCATCGACGTCCATACACTGCCGATCGAGATGGGAGACGTGGATCAGGTCCGGACGATGGTCGCGCGGGCGTCCGAGCTTATCGGACCGGTGACCGCGCTCGTTAACTGCGCCGCCAACACCGATCGCGGCTCGATTCTCGACACGACGCCCGATGAGTGGGACGCGATTATGGATCCGAACGCGAAGGGACCGTTCTTCGCCCTGCAGGCGTTCGCCAGGCATTGCATCGAGGCCGGTCACGCCGGCTCCTGCGTCAATATCCTCAGCATCGTGATATACGGCGGCATGCCATTCCTTGCCCCTTACGTGGCGTCCAAGGCGGCGCTTGGCGGCGTTACCAAGAACGCCGCCGGCACCTTGGCGAAGCACCGGATAAGGGTGAATGGCATCAACGTCGGCTGGATGGACACGCCGGGAGAGGACGCCATCCAGCGCAAATGGCATGACCGCGAGCCCGGCTGGCTGGAGGGCGCGGAAGCCAACATGCCGTTCGGAATGCTGGTGAAACCTGAGCATGTGGCGAAACAGGCCGCGTTTCTTCTGGGGCCGGAGTCGGGGGTCGTGACCGGATCGCTGATGGACTTCGACCAGCATGTCGTCGGCACCTACCCCGATACAAACGAGATTTGAGGATGGAAGCTATGCGATTTGCTGTCCTGGGCGCCGGCCGAATCGGCCAGGTGCACGCGCGCGCGATCGCGTCGGTCGACGGCGCCGAGTTCGTGGCGGTCTCCGATCCGGTGACGCGGGCCGCGGAAGCGCTGCGGGACCGTTTCGGCTGCGACGTGCGGACGGTGGACGAGTTGGTGGAGTCATCCGGCATCGACGCCGTGGTCATATGTTCGCCTACGGACACGCACGCCGATCTGATCGAACGCTTCGCCCTGCGGGGAAAGGCCGTTTTCTGCGAAAAGCCGATCGATTTGGACGTGCGGCGGGTGCGGGCGTGCCTTGATGTCGTTGACCGATGCGGGGCCACGCTCATGGTGGGCTTCCAGAGGAGGTTCGACCCCGATTTCCGGGCGCTTAAGGAGGCGGTTGACCAGGGAAGGATCGGTGACGTCGAGATGGTGACCCTTACGAGCCGCGATCCCGGTCCCCCTCCCTATGAATACATCAAGCGTTCCGGCGGTATCTTCCGCGACATGACCGTTCATGACCTTGACATGGCACGCTGGCTGCTGGGTGAGGAGATCGAGAATGTCCTCGCCTGCGCCTCGGTTCTGGTTGACCCCGAGATCGGCGAACTGGGAGATTACGACAGCGCGAACGTAATCCTGGCCACCGCATCGGGGAAGCAATGCATCATTACCAATTCACGCCGGGCTTCCTATGGCTACGACCAGAGGATCGAAGTGCATGGGTCCGGCGGTTCGGTGAGTGCCCGAAACCATAATGAGGCAAGGATCGCGATCGCTGACCGGCGGGGTTTCACGGAGCCTCCGCTGCTCGATTTCTTCATGTCCCGATACGCCGCCGCCTACGCCGCCGAAATCGAGGCTTTCGCGGTTTCCGTCCAGTCGGGACTGAAGCCGCCGGTGACCGGGTATGACGGGCTGCAGGCGCTTCTGCTGGCCGAGGCCGCGGTGCGTTCGGTGGCGGAAGGCCGGAAAGTGGGGGTCGCGGAAGTGTCGCCCTGATGGAAAAGGATCTCGACCTCATCACGATCGGGCGTTCGTCCGTCGATCTATACGGCGCCCAGATCGGCGGGCGGCTTGAGGATATGGGGTCATTCGAGAAGTATATCGGCGGGTCTCCGACCAACATGGCGGCGGGGACGGCGCGGCTGGGCCTCCGGTCGGCCCTGATAACCCGCGTCGGCGACGAGCACATGGGACGTTTCATCCGGGAGGAGCTGGAGCGCGAGGGGGTCGATACGACCTGCGTCATCACGGACCCCGAGCGCCTGACGGCCCTCGTGTTGCTGGGCATTCGCGACTCCGATAGGTTCCCGCTGATATTCTATCGGTCGGACTGTGCCGATATGGCGCTGTGCGAGGGGGATATCGACCCGGAGTTCATCGCCCGCGCGCGCTGCGTGACGGTCACGGGAACGCATCTTTCGCATCCCCGGACCGAAAGCGCCGCGATCAAGGCACTGGAGCTCGCGCGCGCGTCAGGGGCGCGGACGGCGCTTGACATCGACTACAGGCCGAATCTCTGGGGGCTGTCGGGACATGGCGACGGCGAGAACCGATATATCGAAAACGCCCGGGTCACGGAGAAGCTTCAGTCGACGCTGCATCTGTTTGACCTCATTGTCGGCACCGAGGAGGAGTTCCATATCGCCGGTGGATCGACGGACACGGTTGAGGCGCTGCGCGCGGTGCGCGGAAAGAGCGGGGCCACCCTGGTATGCAAGCGGGGTCCGATGGGCGCGGCCGCGTTCACGGGCGCGGTTCCGGATACGCTGGATGAAGGTGTGTCCGGCCCGGGATTTCCAATCGAAGTGTACAATGTCCTTGGCGCGGGTGATGGATTCATGTCCGGACTTCTCAAGGGATGGCTGACGGACCGGGACTGGAGAACGGCTCTGACCTACGCGAACGCCTGCGGCGCGCTGGCCGTCAGTCGCCATGGCTGCACGCCCGCATACCCCAGCTGGGACGAACTGCGGTTTTTCCTTCGCCGGGGCGTGCGGATCAGGGCGTTGCGCGAGGATTCCGAACTGGAGCACGTTCACTGGGCGACCAACCGCAGGCGGGACTGGCCGTCTCTCCGGGTTTTCGCCTTCGATCGCGTCGGGACTTTCGAGGGAATCGACGGCGCTGGCCGCGAGCGGATCGGACGTTTCAAGAAACTCTGCGTCGAAGCGGCGCTCAGGGTAGCCTCCGGCAGGCCTGGATACGGTATTTTCTGTGACGGGCGGTTCGGACGGGACGCGCTTTACGCCGCGGCCGGAAGCGGTCTCTGGATCGGAAGATCGTCGATGGAGTTACCGGTGTATGGCTCTGAGACTTCCGCGGCCGGCGCCTGTATCGATTGCGGAGGACTCGATGAGTGGCCGCTTGAACATGTCGTGAGGTTCCGCTGGCGGATTGACCGCCAACGCGACGGGATGACGGAAGGGAGTTCGGAGGCGCCGCTCCGACAGGTCTTCGCCGCGGCCCGGCGCCATCGTCTGGAGTTCATGCTGGAATTGGATGGACCCGGCGCGGAACGCGTAAGTGACGGGAATTTGGTGGAGATCATCAGGCGATGCGGTGAAATCGGTGTCCGCCCCGATTGGTTTTCGCTGGCGCCGCCCGCCACGGGACAGGTCTGGTCCGACGTCCGTGACGCAATCCTCGAGAATGATCCCTACGTGCGGGGAGTCTTGATTTCCGGTCACCATTCGTCACGTGATGGCTCGGGAGTGGAGATCGCCGGACACGGCCTGGTGAAAGGTTTCGTCGCCGGCGAGAGCGTATTCGGTAAAGCCGCCCATGCATGGATGGGCGGCGATCTCGATGACGCGGGGGCTGTCGGTGAGATGGCCCTTGTATTCGGCAATCTCTGCCGCGATTGGAGCAGGCAGCGCACATCGTCAGGAGAGAAAGCCGCATGACACATCAACCGCTCAATAATGTATCCGCCGTGCCTGGAGGGCAGTCGGAATGGGCGTGACCCGGCTGACCGCGGCGCAGGCCATGGTGCGGTATATCGTGAACCAGCTGAACGAGGACGGCGACATGTTCATCGCCGGCTGCTGGGCGATCTTCGGTCACGGAAACGTCGCGGCGCTTGGCGAGGCGCTGCATGGCGCGCGCGACCGGTTTCCGACGTACCGTGGCCACAACGAGCAGGCGATGGCGCATGCGGCGATCGCGTATTCAAAGCAGCTCAGGCGAGGCCGCGCGATGATGGTTACCTCGTCGATCGGCCCCGGGGCGACCAACATGATCACGGCCGCCGCGACCGCACACGTGAATCGAATTCCCCTGCTACTGGTGCCGGGAGACGTATTCGCCACGCGCGGACCGGATCCGGTACTGCAGCAGATCGAGGAATTCGGTGACGGTACGGTCAGCGCCAATGACTGTTTCAGGCCGGTCAGCCGTTACTTTGACCGGATCACCCGACCCGAACAGCTTCTCACCGCCCTTCCACGGGCCATGGCGACCATGGTGGACCCCGCCACGGCCGGACCGGTGACCCTGGCTTTCTGCCAGGATATCCAGGCCCACGCTTACGGCTATCCGGATAGTTTCTTCGAACCGCGTGTCTGGCGGATGCGCCGTCCGCGTCCTGACGCGAGGGAACTCGCGGCCGCGGTGGAGGCGATCCGTCAGGCCCGCAGGCCGGTGATCGTGGCCGGTGGCGGGGTACACTATTCCCGCGCGGAACCGGAGCTGCGGGATTTCGCGGAGGCGCATGGCGTCCCGGTGGTCGAAACCCAGGCCGGAAAGTCGTCACTGCCCTGGGACCATCCGTTGAATCTCGGCCCGGTCGGAGTGACCGGGGCGTCCTGCGCAAATTCCGCCTGCATTGATGCCGACGCCGTGATCGGGATCGGAACGAGGTTCCAGGATTTCACCACCGGTTCCCGGAGCCTGTTCCAAAACCCCGATCGGAAGCTGGTTTCCCTGAACGTACAGCCATATGACACGAACAAGCACGGCGCGATTCCCGTTGTCTGTGACGCGAGACGTGGGCTGGAGGATCTGGGCGCCGCGCTTGGCGGCTTCAGGGCCGAGCCCGCCGATCCGGCCGCGAAGGCGAGCTGGTTCGCTTCGGTCGACCCGCTGACGGACGCGCCCGACAGGGACGGCAACGCTCCCGCCACGGATATGCAGGTGATCGGAGCGGTGCAGCGACAGGCCGGACCGGACACGGTCGTCATGTGTGCCGCGGGCACCATGCCGGGCGAGTTGCACAAGCTGTGGAAGGCGGGTCGTCCAATGTCATACCATATGGAATACGGCTATTCCTGCATGGGGTACGAGATTGCGGGCGCTTTGGGAATCAAGATGGCGGAACCAGGGCGGGACGTGATCTGTTTCGCCGGCGACGGTACGTATCTGATGATGAACAGCGAGCTGGCAACGGCGGCGATGATGGGAATCGACTTCACGGTCGTGGTCACGGACAATCGGGGATTCGGCTGCATCAACCGACTCCAGATGGGAACCGGCAGTGAGCAGTTCAACAACCTTCTTGACCACGCGATTCACGCAAACCCGAGTCGAATCGATTTCGCCTCTCACGCCGAGGCCCTGGGCGCGACCGCGGTCAAGGTGGCCGACGTGGCCGGTCTGGAATCCGCTCTCGCCCGCCGTGTCGGCATCAAGGGTCCGTTTGTCGTTGTCATAGATACCGATCCCTATGCCTCGACTTCCGAAGGCGGGCATTGGTGGGAGGTCGCGGTTCCCGAAGTCAGCGGGAGTTCGGCCGTCCGCGAGGCCCGCGGTTCCTATGAGACGGCGATTGCCGAAAGAGACGGACGGTGAGCGCGAGGCGGAATTGGCTGGACGTCCAGAGTCCCGTTCTTCGGCCGTTATGGCTCAGGATCGTGATTGTCGGAGTCTGCGCCCTCTGGGCTATATTCGAGATCGCGGGCGGCAACTGGTTCTGGGCCATTCTATTCGGCGCTGCGGCCGTCTACCTGGGATACCAGTTGCTCGTGGCTTTCGACCCGGACGGCGGGCAGGGGGAGTGACCCGGTGCGCAACAAGCCCGGGGTCATTTTGGGCAAATCCCGGAATCCGGCCCCGGCGCTTCTGGGATTCGACGTTCCGGAATGATCTACCTGCTCTGTTCTCCCTTGGAGTAATCCTACGAACAAACCTTCCGATCGGGCCGACAGGAGACTTGGGAAATCCATCCGTTAGTTCAGGTCGCGCAGGGCTTGGACGTTCCCGTCCAAGTCCCTGCGGAAGAAAACGACCTGCTGCCCGCAGGGCCGCGCAAGCAGCCTTTCCCGGATCTCGTCCCGTCTCAGCCCCCGCGACCGTTCCCTCCCCCAGCCTGCCGAAAAGGGTGGCGAGGTCCCGGAGGTAGGCGTCGCGCCGCGCACGGCCACACCTTTCCCGGTCCAACCCGTCCATAAGATTGACCCCGGTGTGAGGGGTGCATTCCCGTTCTCGGCCTACCCCCATGCGGGCTCGATCACGCTATGCAGGTGCCGGAGCCTCGTGGATCACGTTGGACGTGTCGCGCCAAACAGCGGCCGAAGGCATCTGTGAACGGCCCTTTCCGGGTGTTTTCTACCTCTACAAATAGGCTACGCGGTGTCGCGGAGCAGAAGTAATGGCCTATTCTGTTTTCAGTCAAGGTGACCAGCCTTCGGGGGCGAGTTCGAAATGCTCAAACACAAACCCCGGGCTGACGGTGCAGCCTACAAGCACCCAGCCGCTTCCGGCCTGGGTGGACTGCCACGCCCGTGCCGGGATGATGAGCTGGGGCCTGTGCCCCGCGGTAATGTTGGGACCCAGGCGATGCGCCGCCGTTTCGTTCTCATGCACGAACACGGTCAAGGGTGCGCCGGCGTACCAGTGCCAGATCTCGACACTGTCCAACCGATGCCAATGGGACCGCTGTCCGGCTTCCAGCAGAAAATAGATCGCCGTCCCCGCCGCGCGTGGCTGTCCGCCTTCGCGCCAAGTCTCCTTGTACCAGCCACCCTCCGGATGGGGCAGAAGGCCAAGCGTTTCTATTATTTCCC
>JAPOUP010000280.1 GCA_026708635.1 Rhodobacter sp. | reverse complement strand
GGTGAAACGGTCGGTCCCTGGTGGAAAAGAAGCGCGTGCCCATCCTGTCAGTTTTTCCGGTTCCGCGTCATCGGCCGAGGAGCTTTCCAATCCGCTCCACGGCCGTCCCGATCTTGATTATTGCGGTTTCGATGAACCGTTTGTCAAATAGTCCCAGAAGCCCGAACGCCGAGAGCGACAGCGCGATCGAGCCGTCCGCCTTTCGTACCGGAACGGAGATCGCGGCGATAGTGGACACTCGGTTTCGCCCGGATTTGTTGCGTATCGCAGTTTTGCGACGTGACCAAGCTCCGCGCGGCCGCTCCAGTTCCGCTTCGTTGGAAGGGCGGTTGCGGCATTATTCTCCAGGTAGGGTTTTCGTGTGTCCCTCGAAATTTCAGAAAGCCATAACCTGCCCTGGGCCGAGGCGTGGAAGGGAAGCGCCGTGCCGACCTTTATGTTTGCCTGGATCGCTCGCGTCGCGCTGTCGAGGCCCAGCCGCTCGACTGGGGGTGGCGATGAAATTTCCGGGTGGACCGCATTGACGAGGACAAGATCTCAAAGGCCTCAAGCACTGAATCGTTGAGCGGAGTCGCCATGCTCGCTTTCCATTTTCATTGGGGATTATGTAGCACAGTGCCGGAATCCTGACTCCCTCACCTCGGCTTCCAGTTCGGCTTTGCTGGGTTGGTAATCCTTGTGGGGGATCGTGACAATGGGGATTTGGCCTTTCTTGATCATCGTGCATCCTCCTTAATGACTGCTGTCGATGGGATGCCTATCAAGAGCAATGGGCATGGGTTTCCAACACCACGCTCTATTCGGTTTTTTAGTTTGTCCCAGTGTGTGGTGGCAGATCCAAACTTGTCAGAAACAAACTTTTTGGCCCACGTCGCAACGAAATCTCCGCTGCCAGACTCGACCATCTTTCTTTGACGTGCGGTGGGATTGAGGCCGAATTTGGTCAAATCGCCAAAACTTGCCACACCGTTGTTGAGTGCGCAGTCGTGAATGATCTGCACCATCTGGTCTTGCAGTGATTGGCCGCGCGTGATGACGATCCCGACGCTGATCGCACCTTCCGCGTGCAAACGCTGAAAATTCTCCAGATCTCGGTCAAAGAACGGATCCTTATTGTTCCATTCAATCTCGAGTGCAATTGATCCTTTGTCGGTTTGCCTGACATGATCAATCTCATGCGTCGTCCCGGCTCTGTGTTCGCCGTCAACAATTTTACTGATCTCGATATTGCGCTTACGCCATCCGCGTTCACTGAAAGCCCGACGCAAACGTTGGGTCGGATGCGATTCTCCGCCGCCACCCTGAACCAGTTCAATGTCTGCCATCTTGAAATCGGCCAGAACTTCGCACAGTTCGCGCAGGGGTTCGGGGAAATCCCCCACCAACACGGCTTCGACATGATTTTGGGTTTGAACATCAAATCCCAGATCGGTCAGGACAGACAATCTCACGCCGTCACCGCTGCCGAATTGTGGGCATAAGTTGGCCAATTCGGCCGATAGCCCTTCACGGCCTGGTCCCCCCAGACCATCCAGCCTCTCCTCAGACCTCGGCCAAACATCTCCAGATAAGGCCCCCGACTGCAGCTTTCGATGATCTGGTACTGTTCATCGGGCTTGCGTGAATGCTCGCGCTTGCGGGTGGCAATAAAATTGACTTGGCTTCGCCCGGGGTCAAGCGTTCGGGCATTTTTGCCCCGGACACCGAACAGGATGATTTCTGTCACATTGCGAAAATAGAATCCGACACCGCGACCGTCAGGACCACCATCTTTCCTGATTTTGTGCCAAATCAGATTGGTCTTGTACTCGAATCCCCACGACTCCATGGTGGCCAGTCCATACGGAAGCAGAGCATTCGGAACCCACAGATAGCAATGAGCGACATCGTCCAGAAATTCAGCGACCGGCAATGCCGCGATCTCATCGAAGCTCAATGTCTCGTAGCGGCCTAGCCTCCGATGTTCGGGAGCGACCTTTCCGGTGCGATTTGCAAAACGCCACGGGGGATCGGCGAGGATTGTGCCGAATTTATGCCCATCCAAAGCGCTCGCCATGTCTTGGGCAGCGCTCATGACGGCACCCCGCTGTCCAGTCCGCTGTCGGCAACCGACTGGCGGTGCCTGAGCCGCTTGCCCTCGCCGCCCTTGGCAACGGCAGTGACAATGGAGAGGGTATCCAATTCGCGGAGATTGTGATGGGCGGCAAGCTCGGTGATGTAGCGTTGCAGGTGCTTGGAACTCATTTTGTGGCAGGTGTCCTTGTGTGCTCTTTTGAACGTGGCCCAGAAGGATTCAATGCCGTTGGTGTGGACAGGACCATCCACATATTGGGGATGAATGCTTGACGGTCTGATGCGGGTTGGGGATTCCCATGTAACTCTTGTGTTCGTCCGTGTAGACCGTCGCGCCTTTTGTCACTGTCTCTGCCACAAACCCCCGCAATGGGTCCTGCATGGTGTCCGGAACCTGTTTGGCGGCCACTTGATTGGTCTCCCGGTCCTTGGCTCCGATAACGATGGATTTGCCAATTGAACAAAATTCTGGATTCAAAACAGTCGGCTTTCGGTCTGCCTCGATTCCGGCACTGTGCTACATAATCCATTTTCATTCCCTGACTCATGGCAGTATGGAACTTCGGGACTTATACGCTAAACTTTCCCCCGGCTCCACTCCGAAGCGCAACGCCCTGCGATACACGCGCCAGCGCACGGCGACGAATCCCCCGATGCCCTTTTTGCCTGGACGTTCAGCCACCCCCGGCCAATTGATCCGCTTGGATCATTTCCGCCGCCTTTTCGCCGATCATAATCGACGGAGCGTTGGTATTGCCACTCGTTATCGATGGCATGATCGAAGCGTCAGCCACACGCAGATTCCTGACGCCCCGAACGCGAAGGCGTTCATCAACCACGGAGTTATCGTCCTGACCCATGCGGCAGGTGCCGGTCGGATGATATATTGTCTGCGCGAGATCGCGGGCGGCTTCGAGACAGGCTTCGTCGGTTTCCGGCGGCTCGGCGGGGACATGCTCGCGCACGACAAATGGTGACAGCGCGGCGGTTCGGGTCATGGCGCGGGCGAACCTCACCGCCCGGATCGCGCAGAGCTGATCGGCCACGGCCGAAAGGTAATTCGGTACGATTTTTGGGTATTCGGCGGCGTTGGGTGAATTGATGTGGATGCTCCCACGGCTCTCCGGACGTAACTGACAGACAGAGGATGTGAAGCCGGAAAAACGATGCATCTCAATGCCCGGTTTGTCCGCGGAAAGCGGCTGGAAGTGAAATTGGATGTCCGGAGTCTCCAATCCTTCCATTGAGCGGGCGAAAATACACACCTGGCTCGCTCCAAGACTCATCGGGCCGGTGCGGCGAAGAGCGTACTCAACACCGATCAAGCCCCGCCTGAAGATATTGTTGATGGCGTCGTTCAAAGTCGGAACGTTGACCTCATATACAAGCCGAATCTGCAGATGGTCCTGAAGGTTCTCTCCGACGCCCCGAAGTTCGTGCCGGACTTCGACGCACGCCTCCTTGAGTATCTCGCCTCGACCAATGCCCGATACTTCCAGGATCTGTGGCGATCCGATCGTTCCCGCGGAAAGAATCACCTCGCCACCTGGACGCAGGGTGGCGGTGCGCGAAACGCCTTGCGACTGAAAGCTGACACCAATGACCGCGCGGGGATCTTCCTCCGAAAACAGAAGACCCGTCGTCATGGCATGTGTTTCAACCACCAGGTTTTTCCGCCTGCCACGAATCGGGGTCAGGAACGCTTTTGCCGAAGAACAGCGAAGCCCCGCCCTTGCCGTCTGCTGGAAATATCCCGCACCTTCGTTGTCGCCAGTGTTGAAGTCGTCGGTTCGGGGTAAGCCCATTTCCACGGCAGCCCCGATAAATGCCTCGCTGAGCGGTGTCGCGGCTCGCATGTGTGACACCGCGAGTCCGCCGTCGCCTCCATGAAACCGACTTTCCCCGTCCTGGTGGCTTTCGGATTTTCTGAAGAGCGGCAGCACGTCGTTCCAACTCCAGCCCCGGTTGCCGGATTGCGCCCATTGGTCATAGTCATGGCTCTGTCCACGAACATACAGGAGTCCGTTTATCGAGCTTGATCCGCCCAGTGTCTTGCCACGCGGCCAGTCGAGCGAGCGTCCGTTCAGACCCGGGTCTGCCACCGTTTTGTAGCGCCAATCGGTTCTGGAATTATGCAGGGTCCTGAAATAACCGACTGGAATGTGAATCCATGGGTTGCTGTCCTTTCCGCCCGCCTCAAGCAGTAGCACGTGACTCGTCGGATCGACGGACAGCCGGTTCGCCAGAACGCAGCCCGCCGACCCTGCGCCAACGATAATGTAGTCGAATTCCATTACTTGTGAATGCCTTCGGTAAATTTGCCCCGCGCACGTTATTTCATGCCCGTTCCCCGGTCCATAGGCTGGATGCCGCCTGCGGTGAGCGCTGTCCCGGGGAGAGGGCTCTGGTATCTTCGGCTGTGACCGATATACGTGACTGCGGCGACCGGCGGTTGTACCAGACCGCCCCTCAGGACCGGTTCATTCCAACATAGGTGTCGCTATGCGAGCCGCAGTGGTCAGGAATTTCAGTGAGGATCTCTCGATCGAGACGGTTTCGGATCCGGCATGCCCGGACAGCGGGGTTGTTCTGGAGGTGATGGCCTGTGGCGTTTGCCGCTCCGACTATCATGGATGGGTGGGTAAACATCCTCGGGTTGAAGATGGCTCAATTCTGGGTCACGAATATTGCGGTATTGTGGTCGAGACGGGCGCGCGGGCAAAACACAGGGTCGGCGACCGTCTCATCGCACCCTTCATTCTGGGCTGCGGAAGCTGTGCCGCCTGCCAGACAGGCGTGTCCAACACCTGTGAGCGCCAGATCGTTCCCGGATTCGGCTGGCCGGGGGCCTATGCCGAATACGTTGCCGCCCCATTTGATCACAACCTTGTCCACCTGCCCGAAACGATGACGCCCGCTCTCGCCGCGGGGCTGGGCTGCCGGGTTACGACGGCATGGCATGCCTTGACGGACCGCGCCAATCTCAGAGCTGGTGAATGGGTTGCGGTTCACGGTACGGGAGGTATCGGCCTTGCCGCGGTACTTTTGGCAAAGATGCTGGGCGCACAGGTGGTCGCCGTCGATGTCGTCCAGGAAAAGCTGGAGCATGCGAGGCGGCACGGGGCGGACGCCACCGTAAACGCCGCCGAGACCGACGCCGCCGAAGCGATTCGCGAAATCACTGGAGGAGGCGCGCAGGTCTCGGTCGAGGCCCTGGGGATCGAGGCGACCACCAACGCCTCAATAGAGTGTCTGGCAACACTCGGTCGGCATGTGCATGTCGGCATGCCCTCCGGCAGCGGGCTGATGCAGGTCAACATGCGGGCGATTTACGCCAAGCAGCTTTCGTTTTTCGGTACCCGCGGAATGCCGTCATGGAAATACCCGTCGCTGCTCGGAATGATCGAGCGCGGTGATGTGGACATTGGCCCGATGGTTGCGCGGGAAATAACGCTGTCCGGCGCCAGCGCGGAACTCAGGGCGATGGGCGGGCCAACCCCACCCGGTACGGCCGTGATTACAGACTTGAAGCGATAGGCTGGTCCACCCGCCCGATGCCAAAGGGTAAATCCCGCGTCACTCCAGCCTGCGCGGCCAAGGGCCTGCGGACCGGCGGCACAATTCCCGCGAAGGCGCCTGGGAATGGCGAGCTCCGCAGTCTCCGCTTGCGGAAACCCAAAGGATTTATGTTCATGATGCGGATCTTTCGACTATCCTTTCCCGTGGAACTTTCAGGGCACGGACGATTTGGGCTGAAATGATGTCGGATTTCCTGAAGGTGACAATTGAACGTGGGCCTGACGCGCGGAACGTACGGCAGGTGTTCGGGGTGCCCGCCTATAAAAGCCAGACCGTGCTTGATGCCGTGTCATGGGTACAGCAGAACGCCGATCCCACCCTAAGCTACAGGTTCGCCTGTCGGGTCGGAATGTGTGGTTCCTGCGCGATGATGGTGAACGGTGTGCCGCGCTGGACATGCCGGACGCATATCTCGAAAGTGCTTGACGGCAATGCCGTCACAATCGGACCGTTGCGCAATCTTCCGGTGATCAAGGATTTGGTCGTGGATATGGATCCGTTTTTCGACAAATGGATTGCGGCTGAGGGCGTGCATCACGGCGGGTTAACCCGAGAGGATCAAATCGCGCCGGTCGATGAGCGGAGTGCGGAGCGAATCGAGGCGAACTCAGGAATTGAGTGTATCAACTGCTCAGTCTGCTACGCTGCATGCGATACGGTTGCGGGAAATCCCGAGTATCTCGGTCCGGCGGCGCTGCAACGGGCTTGGACGCTGCTGAACGACACCAGGGACCGAGGGCGCGACGCCATTCTGGCCGCGGTCTCAGGCAAGGGCGGATGCCACAACTGCCACTCGATCGGATCCTGCACGGCCTATTGCCCAAACGAGCTTGACCCGATGTCGGCGATCGCCGGCCTGAAGCGCGAGACCACCAAGTCGTTTCTTGGTAAGGGGCGCTGATGCTGGGTCTGCACCATTACCTGCTGCAGAGGATCACGGCGCTTCTGATGGCGCCCTTGGTGCTCGGGCATCTTGCCGTGATGATCTATGCGGTTCAGGGCGGTCTGAGCGCGGCGGAGATCCTCGGTCGCACACAGGGGTCGGTCCCCTGGCTCCTGTTCTACGGTACCTTCGCCGTCGCCGTGTCGATACACGCGGCCATAGGCATACGTTCCGTCGCCCACGAGTGGATTGGTCTAAAGGGGGTTTTTCTGGAGGCGGTGACGTGGGTCACTGGCCTGGGGCTATTCACAATGGGAGCGCGGGCCGTTTGGGCCGTAACCTTCGCATGAGGGCGGCGAAAGAAATAACCGCGCGTGCCCATCCCCTGTGGTTCGCCTACATTCTGCACCGGCTCTCGGGACTCGGATTGGCGGCGTTTATGCCCTTTCATTTCTGGGTGCTGTCCATGGCGATGACGGCCCCGGAGCGTCTGGACGGGTTCCTGAAAATGACGGAGGCAGGCGTGGTCAAGCTGGCCGAGTTCGGCCTGGTCTTTCTGCTTGCGGTGCATATGTTTGGTGGCCTGCGTCTGATCGCGTTCGAGTGGCTCCTCTGGCGCCATTCGCAGAAGAACCTGGTGGCTGGCGCCACCGCGGTTTCGTTCCTGATAGCGTCTCTGTTTCTTCTGAAAGCGGTGTGAGATGCGCGTCTCCGACATTGAACGGCATGACACGGATGTCCTGATTCTCGGCACCGGCGGCGCGGGACTCTTCGCGGCGCTGCACGCCCGGCAGAGTGCGCCCGAAGGCACAAGGATCACAATAGCGGTCAAGGGCCTGATCGGAAAATGCGGCTGCACGCGAATGGTCCAGGGTGGATACAATGTCGCGCTCGGCGGCGGCGACACGGTCGAGCGGCATTTCATGGACACGATCCATGGTGGCAAATGGCTGCCCAACCAGGACATGGCCTGGCGTCTGTGCGAACAGGCGGTGGTGCGCATCCACGAACTCGAAAACGAGATCGGTTGTTTCTTCGACCGCAACCCGGATGGCTCGCTGCATCAAAAGGCCTTTGCCGGACAAACCGCTGACAGGACAGTGCACAAGGGCGATCTTACCGGCATCGAGATCATCAACCGACTGATGGAAAAGGTGCTCGCTATCGGTTGCGAAAAGCTGCAGGAGCATCGCGCGGTTGGGCTGATCCCAACCAGGGATGGCGCATCCCTCGCCGGTGTTCTGATGATCGACATGCGGAGCGGTCAGTTCCGGCTGGTCAGGTCCAAGGCGGTACTGATGGCCACCGGCGGTGGCCCGACAATGTACAGGTACCACACACCCTCCGGCGACAAGACCATGGATGGTCTGGCGATGGCCCTGAGGGCGGGGCTAAAGCTCCGCGATATGGAAATGGTGCAGTTCCATCCCACAGGGCTCCTTGCCGGGGAACACACCCGGATGACCGGTACCGTACTGGAGGAAGGGCTACGCGGCGCGGGAGGCCATTTGATCAACCACGCGGGTCGGCGGTTTATGTTCGATTACGACGCAAAGGGCGAACGCGCCACACGCGACGTTGTCAGCAGAGGTATCTATGCGGAAATGCGCGGGAACGGAAATCCGGATCAGGAAGGCGTGTTCATCTCAATGTCCCATATGGGTTCGGAGAATGTACGCAGGAAATTCAAGGGGATGGTGAAGCGCTGCGCCGACTGCGGATTCGATCTGGCCGCCGGAAAGGTAGAAGTAGTGCCCACCGCGCATTACTTCATGGGGGGCGTCGTTGTCGACGTGGATACACGTACGGAGATGGAGGGACTCTATGTTGCCGGCGAAGATGCGGGTGGAGCGCATGGATCCAACCGGCTGGGAGGCAACGGGGTGGCGAATTCGACCGTATATGGAGGAATTGCGGGAGATACCATTGGAGCGGAGATTGGTCGCATGGCTTTGCGCGATCCCGATGAGAACGTTCTCGCGGCCGAGATGGAACGCGCGGTCCATCCACTGGGTCGCAAGCCTGATCTCGTTCAGCCCCTTCGCGGAAAGCTCCAGGATCTGATGTGGGAAGATGTCGGTGTGATACGGACAGAGGAGGGGATGAGACGTGGCCTCGTCGGCATCGCCGAGATTTCGGAGGCGCTGATGGGCGTGGGCGTTTCAGGAGACAGCCTTGCCTTCAACCTGACCTGGAATGACTGGCTCAACCTGCGGTCTCTCTGCGATATCTCAGAGGTGATAGCCAAGGCCGGACTGGCCCGCGAGAATTCCCGCGGCGCGCATTTCCGTGAGGACCATCCCTATCCGGGCCCAATGGAGGCCAGCGACTTCACGGTGGCATGCCTCAGGGACGGAATTGCGGACGTCATCCGCCAACCTGTGGAGTTCACCATAGTGCGCCCGGGCGAAACCGTCCTCCCCGGGGGCGCGCCCGAAACATTGGTGGCCATGCAATGATCCCAATCCAGCTTATCAAGGAAACCGCTGAAGCCCTGATGGACAAAGCCGCCATTGAAATCCCCCAAGACTATCTTGACGGGCTACAGGCGGCGGCCGAGACCGAAGACGGCGATCTTTCGTCCTTTGTCCTGAAGGCAATGCTTGAGAATTACCAGGCCGCGAAGGAAGACCGCCGTGCCATGTGTGGCGATACGGGCGTGCCAAGATGGTTCGTGAAGCTTGGTAACGAGGCCCGGATCGAGGGTGGCATGATCGCCCTGGAGTCCGCCCTTCGCCGGGCGACGGCCAATTCCACCAAGGGCGTACCCCTGCGCCCCAATCGCGTCCATCCGCTTTGGCGCACGGATCACAACAACAATGTGGGCATCGGCGCACCCGAGATAGAGTATGGGTTCGAGCCTGAGGGCGAGTGGGTCGATCTGATTGCCGTTCACAAAGGCGGCCTGTTCGGAACCGACTACCGAATGCTGTTTCCATCGGACGGCATACAGGGAATCAAGCGGTTCTACCTCGACAGCCTCATGGCGTTCGGCAAGCGTGGCCTCGCCTGCCAGCCCGCGATCATTGGCATCGGACTTGGGGGATCCAAGGATATCTGTATGACGCTGGGCAAGCGCGCCTCGACACTGCGCGTCGTCGGTAGCCGGAATTCCGACCCGCGGATCGCCGACCTGGAGGATGAGTTCAAGGAACTCGGCAATTCGATTGGCATGGGAGCGATGGGCTTTGTCGGCAGGAACATGGTAATCGACTGCAATATCGAGGTCGGCTACTGCCATACAGGCGGCATGCCAATGTCAGTGCATGCCTTCTGCCTTTCCTCCCGCCGTGCCGTTGCCCGTATTCATGCCGATGGCCGGGTGAGCTACCGAACGAACCCGGATTGGTTTACGGATTACCAGCGCCGTGAGACCATTGACTGGGAACCTGTCGGGGATGCGACGGAATGAGCGGCCCGCGCGAAGTCCGGCTGTCCACGACCCCACCCCGCGAGGTGGTCGGCAACCTGCGACTGGGCGACATCGTCTACCTGGACGGGCTGATGTATACCGCGCGTGAAGGCGTATACCGGCGCGCTCTGGTGGACAGGGCGAATATCCCGATGGACCTTCCGTCGGAATCAGCCGCAAACTTTCACTGCTCGCCCGCGGCGCGGATCAACGCGGACGGTTCGTTTGACATGGGAGCGGTTACGGCGACCGCGTCTTTCCGTTTCTCCGAATGGCTGCCCGAGTGGATGGCCAAAACAGGCGCCAGGCTTATCGTCGGCAAAGGCGGCATGTCATCCAAAGACTACAGGGACTATTTCGTGCCCAATGGCGCCATCTACCTGTCTACCGTCGGCTATGGCACCGGCGCATTGCTGGGACGTGGGGTGGAAAATGTCGAAGCCGTTCACTGGAGCGAGGAACTGGGCCTGGCGCAGGCAATGTGGGTAATCAGGTGCAGCCGCATGGGTCCGTTCATCGTCGCGTCCGATCTGAACGGCGACTGCCTGTTTGAGAGGGAAAACGCCAGGATCGCCGAGAATGTCGCCCGGGTTTATGAAGGGACGAAACCAGCGGTGCTGAAACGCTACGGTGAAACCGACGATCGGGCGGATGAGGTGATCTAGGCCGAACCTCCGGAAGGCCTCATGAGCCACCTGATTGATTCCAGGATGGAAACCCCGGAATCTGGATTCACGGCACTGGGCGGGAATCGGTTGTTTCACGAGAGCCTGACGCCAGGAAGCCGGAACGCCTCGGCCCGCAGCGGCGTCGGCGTGGATGTCATCCCGAGCCCGGCGGCGGATTCCGACCCCGGCCTCACGCGCCGCCTCGACAGGGTCGCCAGGCGCTCCATCAAGCCCTGGAACCCCTGCGCCGGCAGTTCGGCCACGGTGTCGTGAACGGCCATTGATCCGTTCCGGCCCGGCAAACGGCCCCGTCAACGCCCGTGGGAAAAAATCAGCCGTGGACCGGTCCATAACCTGTGCCGCAATGACCGATAATCACGAATTGACATGCGGATTTGGGCTAACGCATGGTCCGCCCCGGCTCCTTTTGGGAAACTGGAGACTTGGTAGTTGCAGATAACGGGAGAATGCAATGGGAATGTTTGATCGCATAAGGGGTGTTTCGCGTCGGGATTTTTTCAGGATAGCGGGAACCTACGGCATGAGTTCGACTCTTTTGGCCGCAGGGAGCTTTGGCGGCGCCATGACTGCCGCGAATCTGGCTAAGGCCGCTGAATCGCAGTACAACCGCCGTTACGCCAAAGACGCCAGGCACAGTCTCAAGTTCGGTGCGGCAGGCTTCAACCAGGAAAACCTTCTGATTGAACGTGCGGGCTGCCTTGAGTTCGTTCGTGACCTTGAAGAGCGGACCGACGGCGAAATCCGCGTCGAGTTCATCGGCAACAACCAGATCTGCGGTCAGCTTTCCTGCGTCGAGAAAGCGCAGCAGGGCATCGTGGACATCTACGCGGCCTCAACCCAGAACTCCGCGGGCGGCGCGCCGTATCTCAATGTCCTGGATTATGCCTACATGTTCCGCTCCCGCGCGGACCAGTATCATTTCATGTATTCGCCCGCATCGCAGCGCATTCTACGTGAGCCTTTTGAGAGGATGCACGGCCTGAAGTTCCTCTTCACCCATGCCGAACTCCGTGGCATCCAGCTTGGTCTGGCCTGGGAAGACAAGGAGACCGTGACTTCCGTCGAACAGCTCGCCGGCACCAAGAACCGTGTAACGGGCACCCAGCTTGGTCGTATCGCCATGCAGGCGCTGGACCTCAATCCGGTTCCGGTCGCCTGGGAGGAAACTCTTGACGGACTGAAGCAGGGTTTGATCGATGGTGCGGAAACCTGGGCTTCCGCTGTGGCTTACGCCAATATGTCGCCGGTCGTCAGCCAATGCGTCGACCTGCGCTTTTTCTGCGGAACGGAACATACGGCGATGTCGGCCTCGACTTTCGACAGCCTTGACGGTGCGCTTCAGGACGCCGTCATGGAATCGTCCTACCTGACGCAGGTTCATGTGCAGGCCGCAAACGAGGCCGCGCTGGTCAATACAGTTGGCTTCTCGTATCCGCATCAGGGCCCTGACACGATCTTTGCCAGGAACAATGTCCGCGTCGCGGCTCTGTCGGATGCGGAGATCAGAAAGGCCGAGGAGATGTGCTCGCCTGAATTCCAGCCGCAGCTCTGGGAGCAGTGGCGCGAGCGGATCAACGGCTGGGCCGGCGGCATCGACACCTATCAGGAAATCTATGACGAGGTGCGCACCAATCCACATGTGCTCGCGGAAAACGTTGAGCCTCGCCGGTGGTGGAAAGGCTGAGTCCGTCCGTCCAACGTTTGGCCAGTCCCGCCCTCAGGGCTGGCTTTTTTGCGCTTGGGGCAGTGGACGCACTGCGGTGACAGGAAATAGGGGCGCATGTCGTATTTTGGAGACATAGGGGCCATTCTGTCGGCCGCGGTCGCGCAGGATGCCTGGGCTTTGCGCAGCGCAATGAAAAGCGACGCAACCTGGATATTGGGTACCGTCATCGCCATCTCCGGTGGATGGGCCATTGCGATGACCTACAGGCGCGTGCCTTTCCTTGACCGCCACCTCGAGCGAACTTTCATGGTCATAAGCTACCTTGCCATCGCGCTCATCATTTTCTGGGGCGTGGTTGACCGATTTGTCTTCTCGAACCAGCAGCCCTGGTCCACGACGATCCCGCCGCTTCTCTTTATGGTCATGGCATGGTTCGGCGCAACGTACAACGTGCGCCTGCGGTCCCATCTCAGCTTTCTGGAATTCCGCAACCGAATGGGACGGAGGGGTCAGATGGCCTGCCTATGCCTGGACAATTTCCTGTGGATGGCATTCTCGGTGATCGTCATCGTGACAACCGCCCGTGCGGCGGCGCTATCCGCCTCAAACTTCCAGATCGTTCTGGGTACGGACAATGTCATGCAATGGTGGTTTCTGCTGACCGCGCCGTTCGCATTCCTGCTGATGGCCGCCCGCGTGGTCGAGAATGTCTACGAGGACATGGAAAACTACCGAAATGGCAATGAACTGATCCAAAAGACCGTCATAGGTGGTGGTGAGTGATGACCGACGGCACCATCATCGCACTTATTTCCATGGGTGTCACGATCCTGTTCATGCTCGGCGTACCGGTCTTCCTGGTTATCGCGTCATGGGTCGTCGGCTGTTCCTTTGTCCTCGGTCTGACGCTCGATAACCTGGGTGCCGAGCTTCTGAACGTGTTCAACAAAGGTTTTGCGCTCCTGGCCATGCCACTCTTCATCCTGACGGGTGATCTCATCAACAAGTCAGGGATCGCCCGCAGACTTTCTGATTTCGCCTATGCCTGCCTCGGATGGATCCGTGGCGGTCTGGCAATGGCGTCTCTCGGCGCCTGCGGTCTCTTCGCCGCCATCTCCGGCTCGAACTCCGCCACGACCGCCACCATAGGTTCGATGCTCCATCCTGAAATGGTCAAGGGCGGATATGACGAACGCTTCTCCGCCGCAACCGCGGCGGCAGGTGGTACGGTCGGAATCATCATCCCACCGTCGATCATCTTCATCGTCTACGGGTTCCTTCTGAACCTTCCGATCTCCGACCTCTTCGTCGCGGGCATTTTGCCGGGCGCGCTGATGGTGATTGGCATGCAGCTGGCGTGCTGGCTGATTTGCCGGGCCAATGGCTGGGGTCACCTTATTCAGCTCAAATTCAACCGGGTGCTCAAGACCGGATTCGGAGCGTGGCTAGGCTTCTTCGCTATCGGCCTCGTACTCTGGGGCATTTACACAGGTAAATTCTCGCCAACCGAGGCGGCCGGCGTCACCGTGGGCTTCTGCATAATCGCCGGACTGCTTAGTTGGGTGGCAAACCATATGCTCCATCTGGATATGTCGCGGAATTGGTCAGAGAAGTCATATGGAGAGATGCTGGTGGTCGAGGGATTCACCCTGAGGGAGATCCCCGGCATCACGATGCGTTCGGCCCAGATCACCGGCGTACTTGCCCCACTGATCGCGATTTCGGTGGTGATGCAGCAAATCCTGTCGCTACTCGGAGCGCAGGCGGTCATTACGGATTTCCTGACTTCGATGGGTGGCTACTACCCCGTACTCCTTGCCGCGATGGCCATTGTGTTCGTGTCCGGAATGGTTCTGGAATCCCTGCCGGTGACAATCATCCTCGCACCGATCCTCGCGCCGATCGCCGCGAGCGTCGGAGTGGACCCAATTCACTTCTCGGTGATTTTCCTGGTTGGGGCCTCCATTGGCTTCATCACGCCGCCTTACGGGTTAAACCTCTATGTCGCGTCCGGGGTTACCGGCGTGCCGTATTTCCGGTTGCTGAGGTACACGGTGCCTTATCTTGTTGCCTTGATCGGGGTTTGGCTGCTGGTCGCACTCATGCCCGAGATCGCGCTCGCGCTTCTGCCAAACCGGTGAGTATAAAGGAGTGACTTCAACGGATTGCCTGTGGAATCCGGCCCAAACGTCAGCGCGTCGCGTGACGCCGACTGACGCAACGCCCCGCATTATGGCCGCGGGAATTGTCACCGGTAACTCCGCAGGAGGCTCGATCGCCGGCAATCCAGACGAACGGGTTCATCGTTCGTCCGAGGTAGATCGCGACAAGATTGGACATGTTTCGAGATCGACGATACCCTTGAAAAGGGCGTCCGCTTTTTGGCCGGAGGATGCCGTCGAAAGGGACCGTCATGCCCGCAACAACCGTCGCGGACGTAGTGAAGAACATGGATATCCATTCCACGGAGAGTTCCGGTCCTGTCGAGACCCCCATTCGGGCGGACGGCGAGGACCACGCGACACACATCGCAAACGACACGGAATGCGGGCTGTCCCGTGCCTTGCCTACAGGGGATGTCCGGAGTGGAGTGGCCGCCGCGAAGCGCATTGAAACCGGTACCGCACGGATAGACGGCCCGACTGTCGGGGACGAGGCGCAAATGCCATTTTGTGGCGTAAAGGCCACTGGCTACGGCCGATTTGGTGGATCGGCGGCAATCGATGAATTCAGCGAACCTCTCTGGATCACCATCGAATATCCCAAGCGGCGTTACCTGACCTGATGCCCCGCGGCGCAAAGGCAGATGCCGTA
>JAPOUP010000041.1 GCA_026708635.1 Rhodobacter sp. | reverse complement strand
GATAGCCCAGAGGCGGCCGGTTCCGCAAACTCCGCCACCGTTCCCGGCGCTAACCATGGCATTCCAACCCGGCCCCGGCTGGGTTAGCGTGCCGGCATGAAACAGGATCCCCAATTCATCCATCTTCGCCTTCATACCGAACACTCGCTTCTGGAAGGCGCCGTCCGGGTCCGGAACCTGGCGAAAATCTGCGCCGACGCCGAAATGCCGGCCGTTGCCGTGACCGACACAAACAACATGTTCGCCGCGCTGGAATTTTCGGAACTGGCCGCCGAGGGGGGACTGCAGCCGATCATCGGATGCCAGCTCGATCTGGAGTTCGCGGTGACCGGTACCGACGTCAGGGTAAGGACCCCGGCGCCTGTCGTTCTTCTGGCACAGAACGAATCAGGCTACCGCAACCTGATGAAGCTGAACTCCTGTTTCTACCTGCGCGGCGACGGCGCCACACCGCGCGTCACCGTCGATGAACTTTGCGGACATTCCGATGGGCTGATCCTGCTGACCGGCGGACCGGACGGACCGCTGGGAAAGCTGGTGCGGGACGGCGGCTCCGGGCGGGGACTGGAACTTCTCCAACGCCTCTCAGACGCGTTTCCCGCAAGAACCTATGTCGAGCTTCAGCGGCATCCCGAAGAGGGCACAGGCCTTCCGGAGGCCGAACGCCAGACAGAAAGATGGTTTGTCGAAACCGCCTATGCGCTCGGTCTTCCGATCGTGGCGACCAACGACGTCTACTTCCCCGATCAGGATATGTACGAGGCGCACGACGCGCTCATCTGCATCGCCGAAGGCACCTATGTCGACCAAAGGGAACCGCGCCGACGCCTGACGCCGCAGCACCGTTTCAAGAACCCTCGGGAAATGGCGACGCTGTTCGCCGATCTCCCGGAAGCGCTTGAAAACACGGTCGAGATCGCCCAGAGATGCGCGTTCCGGGCAACCAAACGTCAGCCGATTTTACCCGGCTTCGCCGATAATGAGGTAGAGGAACTGCGCCGGCAGGCCCGTGAGGGTCTCAATGAACGCCTCGCGGCCATCGACCCGTCGGCCTCGAGGGAAGAGTACGAGCGTCGCCTCAAGTTCGAACTGGACCTTATCGAGAAGATGGGCTTCACCGGATACTTCCTGATCGTCGCGGATTTCATCAAGTGGGCGAAGGGACAGAACATCCCGGTCGGGCCCGGCCGCGGGTCGGGTGCGGGATCGCTGGCCGCATACGCGCTGACCATAACCGATCTTGATCCCCTGCGCTACGGCCTGCTCTTCGAGCGGTTCCTGAACCCGGAGCGGGTCAGCATGCCTGACTTTGACATCGATTTCTGCATGAACCGCCGCGAGGAGGTGATCGAGTACGTGCAGAGCAGATATGGCCGCGACCGGGTCGCGCAGATCATCACTTTCGGGGCGCTTCTGTCGAAAGCCGCCGTAAGGGATGTCGGACGGGTCCTGCAGATGCCATATGGCCAGGTGGACCGTCTGGCGAAGATGATCCCGGTCGAGGGCGTGAAGCCGGTAAGCATCGAACAGGCGCTGAAGGATGAGCCGCGCCTGCGGAAAGCTGCCGAGGAGGAAATCGTCAGTCGCCTGCTGAACTACGGTAACCAGCTGGAAGGGCTTCTTCGCAACGCGTCGACGCACGCGGCGGGAGTGGTGATCGGTGACCGGCCACTCGATGAGCTGGTTCCGCTGTATCAGGACTTCCGATCGGAAATGCCGGCCAGCCAGTTCAGTATGAAATGGGTGGAGGCTGCGGGACTGGTCAAGTTCGACTTCCTCGGACTCAAGACGCTCACGATGATCCAGAACGCCGTTGATCTGCTCAAACGGCGTGGAATCGAGATCGACCAGGGCAACATCCCGCTGGACGACGAAAAGACCTTCGATCTTTACACCAGGGCCAGGACGGTGGCGGTGTTCCAGGTGGAAAGCGCGGGCATGATGGACGCGCTGAGACGCATGAAGCCCACCTGTATCGAGGACATCGTCGCACTGGTGGCGCTCTACCGCCCCGGTCCGATGGAAAACATTCCAAAATACTGCGAGGTCAAGAACGGGCTTTCGAAACGCGAATTCCTTCACCCGACCATAGATCACATCCTGGACGAAACGCAGGGGATAATCGTCTATCAGGAACAGGTGATGCAGATCGCCCGGGAGATGGCGGGATACTCGCTCGGCGGCGCGGATCTTCTTCGGCGCGCGATGGGCAAGAAAATCAAGGAGGAAATGGACGCCGAACGACCCAAGTTCCTTGAGGGAGCGAGAAAGAACGGGGTCGATGCCGGAACAGCGGTCAAGGTCTGGAACCTGCTGGAAAAATTCGCGAACTACGGTTTCAACAAATCACACGCGGTCGCCTATGCGGTCGTCAGCTATCAGACGGCATGGCTAAAGGCGAACCATCCCGTCGAATTCATGGCGGGAGTGATGAATTGCGACCTTCATCTCACGGACAAGCTATCGGTGTATGCCGAGGAGGTTCGGCGCGAACTCGGGATCGAGATCGTACCGCCCTGCGTCAACCGGTCCGACACGACCTTCAGCGTTCACGAAGGCAAGGTGGTCTATGCCCTCGGAGCGCTGAAGAACGTGGGCGTGGAGGCGATGCGGCTGATTACCGGTGCCCGTGGGGACAGGCCATTCGTCACTCTCTTCGACCTGGCGCGCCGGGCGGACCTCAAGCGGATAGGCAAGCGTCCCATGGAAATGCTCGCGCGGGCGGGAGCCTTTGACCGACTTGACCCCAACCGCAAAAGGGTACTCGAATCCCTTGATGCGCTGACCGCCTATTCGATAGCGTCGCATGACCAGAGAAATTCCAGTCAGGCATCTTTATTCGGAGAGACCGGGGACGACCTACCCGAACCCCGTCTGGCTCCGGTTGAAGACTGGCTTCCGCAGGAGAGGCTTGCGGAAGAGCATACGGCGATTGGCTTTTATCTCACAGGCCATCCACTGGACGATTACGTGGCGCCGCTCAGGCGACAGGGCGTTACGAGCCTGGCCGATGTGGCCGTGCGGGCCGAACGCGCTCCGCTGGTGGCCAAGGTCGGCGGTACCGTCCTGAGGAAGCAGGAGCGAAAGTCGGCGAAGGGTGACCGTTTCGCGTACGTGCAGATCTCCGATCCAACCGGGCTGCACGAAGCCATCGTTTTTTCCGATGTGTTCGCGGCGGCTGGCGAGCGCCTCGAACCGGGCAATAACGTTGTCATGACCCTAACGGCGAACATGGAAGGCAACCAGCTGAGGCTGCGCGTGCGTTCCGTGGACCCAGTCAGCGAGGTGATTGCGGACGCCGGACCGCCGGGGTTGAGGATTTTCGTCGAGAATGTTGAGGCGGTGACCTCCACCGCCTCATTGCTTGAGCGTGCCGACGGGAAAGCCGGATCAAGGACATACGGCGAGGTCCAGCTTTGCCTAAGGTCCCCGGATCTCCCGGGAGAGTTGGAAATCGCGCTCGGAGACCGGTTCCAGGTCAATCCCCGGATCAAGGGCGCGCTTAAGGCAATCAACGGCGTGCTGCAGGTGGAAGACACCTAAAGACACCGTAGATCAGCGCTTCCGGATCTTTCCAACCATATCGGTCATCCGCCGGCCTCCATTATTCCCGTGCGTGGACCTGTTCCTTGCCTCCCGCGACACCATCCGCTAGACGGCGCACGATCACTACGGCGATGCGCACAAATGGCACGACCAAAGAAGCCATCACGCCCGATGGCCCGAACTCCCAAAGGGTTCCGCGACTGTTTCGGCATCGAGGTCGCCGAGCGGGGCCGGATTCTTTCTCTTATCGCCGAGGTTTACGATCGCTACGGCTTCGATCCCCTGGAAAGCCCTGCAGTCGAGACAGTCGAGTCGCTCGGAAAGTTCCTGCCCGATCTCGATCGCCCCAATGCCGGGGTGTTTGCCTGGCAGGACGACGAAGACGCCAACTGGCTGGCACTCCGCTACGACCTGACCGCACCGCTGGCAAGAGTCTATGCGCAGCACCGCAATGAGCTACCGACGCCTTACAGGCGTTACGCGATGGGACCTGTCTGGCGTAACGAAAAACCGGGCCCCGGACGGTTCCGGCAGTTCTATCAATGCGACGCCGACACCGTCGGCTCCGCCAGCCCGGCCGCCGACACCGAAATCTGCGCGATGCTGTGCGACGCACTTGAATGCATAGGCGTGTCGCGCGGCGACTATATCGTCCGCATCAACAGCCGGAGGGTTCTCAACGGCGTGATGGAAGTCGCGGGAATCCTCGATCCATCGAAACCGGAGCGATTTGCCGAAGAGCGGGGTATCGTTTTGCGCGCGATCGACAAGCTCGACCGGCTGGGTCACCGGGGAGTGAGAGCGCTTCTTGGCGAGGGAAGAAGGGACGAGAGCGGCGATTTCACCGAGGGAGCGCGTCTTTCGGATGATCAGGCGGATATGGTTATGGGTTTCGTGGAGGCCGGGCGCCCGGACATATCCGCGACCTTGGCCCGCCTCCGCGAACTGACATCGGGTTCCGACACCGGCGCTACGGGAGTGGACGAGTTGGAGAGAATCGGGGAATCCCTCGACGTGCAAGGCTACGGCTCGAACCGGATCGAAATAGATCCGTCCGTCGTGCGGGGCCTCGGCTACTACACAGGACCTGTGTTCGAGGCCGAACTCACCTTCGATATCACGGATGAAAAAGGACGCAGGCGCCGGTTCGGAAGCGTGGCGGGAGGGGGGCGCTACGACGATCTGGTCAAGCGATTCACCGGGCAGGAAGTGCCGGCGACAGGTATCTCCTTAGGTGTCGACCGACTTCTGGCCGCACTGCGGGCGAGGGGCGTCGGCGGCGCGATGACCGGCCCGGTGCTGGTGACGGTGATGGACCGCGACCGCATCGGGGACTATCAGGCCATGGTCGCCGAGCTGCGCGGGGCCGGCATCCGGGCAGAGATGTACCTTGGCAATCCAAGGAATTTCGGAAGCCAGCTCAGATACGCGGACAGGCGCGACTGTCCGTTTGCGATCATTCAGGGCACTGACGAGCGCGCGCGGGACTGCTTGATAGTCAAGAACCTCGCGCTTGGCAAACGCCTCGCCACCGAAATCGCCTCCAACGAGGAATGGAGAAACCAGCCCGCCCAACGGGAGATCCCGCGCGCCGATCTCGTGTCGGAAATATCCGGGTGTATCGGTGCCGCCAAACGGATGCGGTGATTCAGCCGATGACCGAGAGAGCGCTTGAGGCTGAACTTACGCGTATTGCCGCGGCCTTTGTCGACGCGGGCGCCGAGATGGTTGAGCCGCCGGTTCTTTTGTCGGCCAGATCGCTTCTGGATCTGTATGGTGAGGACATCCGCGGCCGCGCCTACACCACCCGCGATCCATTGGCGGGCGAGCTGATGCTTCGACCGGACTTCACGGTACCCGTCGCGCAGATGCATCTGGACATGGGTCGGGAGGTGGGGCGCTACGCTTACTCCGGGAAAGTGTTCCGCACGCAGGAAACGGGCGCGACCCGCCCGTCAGAATATGTTCAGGTCGGCTTCGAGGTGTTTGGAGACCATGCCCGGCACCTTGCGGATGCCGAGGTGTTTTCGCTCTTTTCAAGCGTTCTGGAGCCCATGCGCCTAAGGGCGGCGACCGGCGATATCGGCGTTCTTATGGCCGCGGTTCTCGGACTTTCGACAACCGATACGCGAAAAGCGGCGTTGATGCGTCATATCTGGAGACCTTACCGGTTCCGCGAACTGCTGGACCGGTTCGGAGGTCGCTCACCGATACCGACGGCCCGCGCCGAACTGGTCGAACACGCCCGACGCATCGAAAGGACACCGGAAACGGGTCCGGTGATCGGACTGCGGACCATTGATGAAATTGAGGCGCGCGTCCAGACGCTTGTCGACGATGCCGAGGCGCCACCGATCCCTTCCAACGAGGTCAGTCTGATCGAGGAGATCGTGAATTTGCGCGAAATGGCGCCAGTGGCGCTTTCGCGACTCAGAAGAATCGCCGAATCCCTACCGGGGACGGCACCGGCGGTCGAGCGGTTCGCCATACGTCTTGACACGCTGGAAGCCAACGGCGTTGACACATCAGCGCTCAGCTTTGAGGGAAGTTACGGCCGGACAACCATGGAATATTACGATGGCTTCGTGTTTGGCTTCTACTCCGACGCGCGCCCCGACCTGCCCCCGGTGGCCACGGGTGGCCGTTACGACGCGCTTACCCGCGCCCTGGGCGGCGATGGCGCGGCGCCCGCAATTGGCGGGGTGGTCAGGCCAGCGCTCATGATGGAACTGTCATGACGCTCAAACTCGGCGTTCCGTCGAAGGGCCGTCTCAAGGATGGAACGTTCCAATGGTTCGGTGAACGTGGCGTAACCCTGTCACTCGCCGGTACCTACCGTGAATACTCCGGCAGCGTGAAAGGAGTGCCCGGCGTCGAACTGGTGCTTATGTCGGCCGGAGAAATTCCCCGCGAGCTCCAGGGCGGGCGCATTCATCTTGGGGTGACGGGCTCCGATCTCGTGCGTGAATCCCTGCTGCACTGGAGAACCGAAACGGAGGAAGTCGCGCAACTTGGATTCGGGCATGCCGAACTGGTGGTCGCGGTTCCGAGGTGCTGGATAGACGTCGACACACTGGACGACCTTGATGACGTCGCGTCGGCGTTCCGGCAAGTTCACGGTCGCCGGCTGCGCATCGCCACAAAATACCATCGACTGGTGCGGGAATTCCTCAAGGAGAATGGAGTGGCGGACTATCTGCTCGTCGACAGCCAGGGCGCGACGGAAGGCACCGTGCGGAACCAGACCGCCGAGGCTATCGCTGACCTCGTATCGACGGGAGAGACACTGCAGGCAAACGGCCTGAAGATTCTGTCGAACGGAGTCATCCATCGTAGCCAGGCAACTCTGTTTCAATCGCGACAGGCAGGTTGGGGAACGTCGGAAATGGCCATACTCAAGGACCTGAGGACGCGGCTGGGCTCATGATTGATTGAACGCGATCTTAGCGCCACCATCGGTTCAGTCACTTCCTCGCCGGAAGTCGACCACCTCGTTGACCTCGTGACCTCACTTCGGCAGAATGATTGCGTCACAATCGACGGATGGCCGATTGTCCAAAAAAGAATCGGAAAATGGAGCGCGATGGTATGGCAAGCGTCACGATCCGCGATCTGAACGAAGACGTGAGGACGCGCCTGCGGGTTCGGACAGCGGGTCGCGGCCGGCCCATGGAAGATGAGGCGGGGCGAATCCCGCGGAACGCGGTTGGTCGAAGGCCGGGCTCCCGGAACCCCGTCAGCGTCATCCGCTCACGCTTGGAGCCGGATAACGGGATGGATCCGGAATTGCCCGCGCGCGAACCTGGACGCCAGCCTCCATCCTTCGATTGAACGGGCTGGCGGCCGTGAATGCGTTACTTGACACCAACGTGGTATCCGAACCGACCCGCAAGGCACCGGAACCTTCCGTCGCGACCTGGGCCGCAAGTCCACATGCGGAAATTCTGTCTTTCTCCGCCGTCGGCGAAGCGGAGTTACGCTATGGCGCGGCCATCCCGACCGTGGACCGGCGTCGGGAAACGCCAGTCGCGGATATTGAGCGCATGTTACGGGCCTTTGCCGGACGGACCCCCGTGAGGCCCGGCATCTCGGTGACCGGCGGATGAGCGACCTATCGCGCGGGGCCGACTGGATCGCCGTCGACTGGGGTACCTCGAAATTGCGTGCTTGGTCCATGACCGACGCGGGCGAGACGATCGACCATGTGTCTTCCGACAGCGGAATGGCGACGCTGGAGCCAGACGAATTCGAACCGGCCCTGCTGAAAGCCGTCTCGCAATGGCTCGATGGTGGCGGGACGCCGGTCATCGCCTGTGGAATGGTCGGTGCCAGACAGGGATGGATCGAAGCGCCCTACACGGCCGTTCCCTGCCCGGTGGGCTCGGCGGAAATCGTCACCGCCCCGACCGCCAACCCACATCTCAACGCGGGAATCATCCCGGGCGTCTGCCAGAACGACCCGCCCGACGTGATGCGTGGAGAGGAAACCCAGATCGCCGGATACCTTGCGGGCGATCCCGGGTTCGACGGGGTGCTATGCCTACCCGGAACACATACCAAGTGGGTTCATGTCTCGGCATGCGAAATAGTCAGCTTCCGGACTTTCATGACGGGCGAGCTGTTCGGACTGCTCTGCGGGAAGTCCGTTCTACGACATTCCGTGGATACCGATGAATGGGACACCGACGCGTTCACCGGCGCGCTGGACGTCACCCGTTCACGTCCCGAATCGCTGGCGGCGCAGCTGTTCAGGCTTCGCGCCGAGGGGCTTCTGCGTGACCAGTCCAAGGCGACCGCGCGCGCGCGTCTCGCCGGTCTGCTGGTGGGCGCCGAGCTCGCGGCCGCGAGATCCTACTGGCTGGGCCAGAATGTCGCGTTGATCGGCGCGCCGGACCTGACGTCCATCTACGCTGGCGCGCTGCGCGCGCAGGGCGTCAACCCCATGGTGACTGACGGCAACGAAATGACGCTGGCGGGGCTGACCCGGGTCCGCAAGTCACGGATGGAACGTGCATGAGGCGTTCGCTTATCGCCATACTCCGCGGCATGGAGCCGTCGCGGGCCGTCGCTGTGGCGGAAGTCCTGATCAACGCGGGCATCACCCGAATCGAAGTGCCCCTCAACTCCCCCGATCCGCTCGAGAGCGTCGCGGCCATCGCCGCGGTTTATGGGTCACGGGCCCTGATCGGTGCGGGAACCGTTCTGTCCGTTGACGAGGTTACCCGCGTACGGAGGGCCGGAGGGCGGCTGATCGTTTCGCCGAATTGCCACAGGAAGGTCATTGAGACGACACGCGGGTATGGCCTTCAGAGCTGGCCGGGCGTGATGACGCCTACGGAAGCATTTGACGCCCTGCGCTGGGGCGCCACCGGCCTCAAGCTGTTTCCCGCGTCCCTGGTTGGCCCTGGGGGACTGAGCGCGATGCGCGCCGTCCTTCCCGCCGAGACCGCGATTCTGGCTGTCGGGGGAGTGGGCCCGGACAATTTCGCCGAATGGATTGACGCGGGCGCGAGCGGATTCGGTGTCGGCTCGTCGCTTTACTCTCCGAACATGGGCATCGATGAAATCGCAACCCGCGCCCGCGATGCCGTTACCGCCTATGACGAAGCGCTGCGATAACGGACGCTTCCCGTCAAGCCGGAGGGTGCGCTTGGCCGACCCGCTGGCCCGGCCGCGTCCCGACTGATCGCCATTGTTTCCAATACGACTGGATACCGGGCGATCCGGCTGCGTCCACAGCTCACTTCCGCGGCTGAACGACCCGGCCTTCGGGGCCTCACGGCCATTTCGCGACCGGAGGAAGACTCATCAGGACGGCATCGGGGTCATGGCCCGTCGCCAACCCGAATTTCGTGCCCCGATCGTAGAGGAGGTTGAATTCAACATAGAGACCGCGATGCGCGAGCTGCACCTCGCGGTCGGCCCCGGTCCAGGACATCGACCGACGGGCCTCGACGGCACCGAGAAACGCCGGCAGGAACCCACGTCCCACATCCTGGGTAAACGCGAAATCGGCTTCCCAGTCGCCGGAGTTGAGATCATCGAAAAAAATCCCTCCCACACCCCGTGCCCTCCCTCTGTGCCGGACGAGGAAATACTCGTCCGCCCAAGCTTTGAACCGATCATAATATTCAGGCGAATGCCGGTCACAACGCTCCCTTAGCACCGCGTGAAAAGCCTTCGTGTCCTCCTCGTACTCTATGCAGGGATTGAGGTCAGTCCCGCCACCAAACCACCACGCGTGAGGGGTCCAGAACATTCGGGTGTTCATATGCACCGCCGGCGTATGGGGGTTCCGCATGTGCGCGACAAGGCTTATGCCCGAAGCCCAGAAACGGGGATCCATGTCGATGCCCGGAACGCCACGGGCGGTCATGGCCGCACGCGCGGCCTCGCCAAGTTCCCCGTGGACCGTTGAGACGTTGACCCCGACCTTCTCGAACACGCGACCGTCCCGCATCACGCTCATGCGTCCGCCACCCCCGTCCAGCCCGGCTTCGGTCTTCCGCCTGGACTCCCTGACGTGGAACCGACCGGGCGTAACGTCCGCGAAAGGACCGGTGACCTGGCTGTCCTCGGTCTCCTCAAACGCCGACACGATCCTGTCACGGAGGCCGTTAAACCAAGCCGATGCGCGGGCCTTTCGCCCGTCGAAGGCATCACCCATGACTGATTCACTCTCCATGCTAGCTTCGACGATACCCGGCCCCGTCCCCACGTCGGGCCGACTCCCCGTAAAGCCGGAGTTCCGCAAGGGCAAGGCCGCCGGAATTCACCATCCGGGCGTCAGTGTACCGGCGCGTCAACGGAATCGATCAGCGTTCGTCCGCCGTCAACGGTGATCGTATGGCCGGTGATGAATCCCGATCCCCCCGACGCAAGGAACTGTGCGGCCTGGGCCGCCTCGGCGGCGCTCGCGATCCTACCCAGCGGCGTATGGCTGATGATGTCACTACGGCCAAGTCTGTCCTCTTTGAGCGCCTCCTGCAGACTCGCGCTCATCATACTGCCGAACGAAACCGCGTTGACCCGGATCCTGTGGGGTGCCAGCGCCACCGCCATGGAGCGGGTCATCTGGTCGAGCGCGGCGCAGCTGACGGAGTACGCCAGCAGTCTGGGATGCGCGCGGCGCGACGCTATGGAACTGACGTTCACGATCGAACCCGCTGTCGCTCTGTCACGACCGTCCTCCTCCGCCTGACCGATCATGCGGATCGCGACGGCCTGGGTGAGACGGAGACTCGTCATCAGGTTCCGCTCGATCAGCGCGGGCATGGCATCGGCATCCGGATCCAGCGGATCGGATAGCATCACGTGATGGCAGGCATTGACCAGGATGTCCACGCGGTCGAAGGCATCGATCGTGGCTGACAGCAGGTTCGTGATCGAAAGCTTCTTCCGGATGTCGCCGACAAAGCAGCGAATGTTCGACCCCTCCTTCCGGGCCTGCTCGCCGACCTCCCTTGCCAGCTGCTTTTCATTCAGATCCGCGAAGACGACGTTCGCTTTCTGATCGGCGAAGTGTCTGGCGATGGCGAGACCGACCCCATTGGCGGCCCCGGTGACCACCGCGGTCTTTCCGGCGATTGAAAAGGTCATTGCGTTTCGGAACTCCCTATTCCGTTCTAAAACCCTGGCGTCCGGAGGCGACGTCGGCAACGGGCCGCTCGGCCGCGAGCACCTTGAACCGTCCGTTTCCCGTGATCTCAAAGGACTTCCGAAATCTGCGACGTAGTTTCGGTTCATAAGGGAGGTGACGATTGGCCACCAGCCAGAGACGCCCGGATCGACGCAGAAGGCGCGCCGCCGCCTCAATGAACGCGTAACCCTGTGACAGGTCGACCCTTCGGCCGGAATGAAACGGCGGATTCGTGACAATCCCGTCAAGAGGCGGAAATACGGAAAATGAACTGACGTCCGCCCAATGGAACCGGGCACGCGGATCATCGACGTTCCTTCGGGCACGGCCAAGCGCCATGCATTCGGCCTCGACAAGGTGAAGCTCGCTCACACCGTCCCGAGAGAGAACGGCACGCGAGAGATAACCCCATCCGGCGCCAAGATCCGCCATCCGTTTCGGAAGGCGCCCGGGCAGGGCGTTTGCCAACATCTCGGATCCGGGATCGGCGCCATCGACCGAAAAGTCGCCGGGAGCCGTGAGAAAGCCGTCAGCCGATGGCTCTTCCGTCCAGACCCAATCGTCAAAACACCCCCCATCAAAGGAAAACAGCCTGCCATGCGCCTTGCGGAACACGAAACCCATGTTCGCTCGCTGGCGAATCTCCCGTATCAGGCTTTCAACACCGTCGGTTTTCTCCCCGTCGACCACGATCGTTCCCTCGGTCACCGCCGAGGCCCCGGCGATGAGCTGACGACATCCCGCCCGGGATCTCGGAAGAAAGACGATCGACAGGCTGTATGGTCCCTTCGGCGCGGTACCGGTCTCGTACCCCTGTGCGACGAAGGCGTCATGATCCGGCCGGAACCCCTGGATGACATGCACCCGGTCCATGGGAAATCCGCCAAGCTCCATATCACGGGGTGGACGGAACACGCCGATCCTGCCGCTGGCCGGCAACACGAGGGTACCGTTCTCAAGTGCGCGCGTCAGGCGGACAGCGGACATGGGGAACGCGCGGGGTGCGCTATTCCCTTTCCATCGTACACTGCAATGGATGCTGGTGGCGTCGCGCAAACTCCATTACCTGGCCCACCTTGGTCTCGGCGATCTCGAAAGCGAATACGCCGACCACGGCGACGCCCTTCTTGTGCACGGTGAGCATGAGTTCGAACGCCTGGGCATGACTCATGCCGAAAATACGCTCCAGCACATGCACGACGAATTCCATTGGGGTGAAATCATCGTTGAGAAGGAGGACCTTATACAGAGGCGGACGCTTGGTCCTGGTTTCCCGCTGGACCAATACCCCAGAGTCTCCGTCGTCGCCACTAGCCCTTTCCTTATTGCCGTACGGGAGTTTTGTCACACTGGAACGCTCCGAAAATGGACTCTGCCTTTCCGATGCCGAATATATATGCGATTGACCACATGGTGAAAGAGGCAATTCAAATGCGGATTATACGGCCACCGTCTCGGAACCGAAGCGCTGGACGATGACCGCGCGGCTGACGGCGATAGCTTTCGACGCCGACGACACGCTCTGGCATAACGAGCAGTACTTCAGGCTGACCCAGGACAGGTTCTGCGACCTGCTGCGCGACTTCACCGAACCGGACTGCCTGTCGGAACGGCTTCTGGAGGCGGAACGGCGCAATCTCGGGCATTATGGCTTCGGAATTAAGGGTTTCGTGCTGACGATGATTGAAACCGCCATTGAGGTCACTGACCGGCGCGTGTCCGCGGACGTCATCCAGGAGATAATCGCCGCGGGTCAGGATATGCTGCGGCATCCCATCGAGCTTCTGCCGCATGCCCGCGAGGCCGTCGAGGCGCTGGCGGGGCACTACCGTGTGATGCTTGTCACCAAAGGCGACCTCCTGGATCAGGAACGCAAGCTTGCGCAGTCGGGTCTCGGTGATCTGTTCGAAAATATTGAGATCGTCTCCAACAAGACACCGTCGGTCTATCGGGAGATATTCGCCCGCCACGCGACGCGCCCCGAAAATGCCATGATGGTCGGCAATTCGATCAGATCCGACGTGCTTCCGATGATCGAGGCCGGAGGTTGGGGGGTCTATGTTCCCCACAGTCCGGTTTGGGCTCTCGAACACGAGGCCCCTCCCACGGGGCATGCCCGCTACCGCGAAATCCCGGATCTGGGCGGGCTTCCGCCGCTTGTGGCCGAACTCGGCTGATCCCGGGCGGTTCCGGCAGGCCCATATGCCGCGAAAATCCGTCCGTGGAGTATTTGGCCAAACGGAAAGGACCACATATGGTATGAGAAATTAACTACCCATGAACATGAAGTGTTTGGTGTCCGAATCTAGCGTCTAAAGCCAGCTTCCTGACTTATCTAGCTTTTTTGTCTTCACAATCCGGATTACCGTGCTATGTTCCCGGCCAAGTAAAGTCGGGTCAAATCAGGCGGGGGCGCATGATTTCCACGGAGTGGCAGCGTCTGCTGAGATTTGTGTGCTTGGGAATATTGGTTCCATGCATACTGTACTGCATCGGCCTGACGGCGCATTCGGCACCCTATGCGGCGATGGTGATGGACAACCGAACCGGCGAGGTTCTTCACTCCCGCAATGCGGATACGCGGTTACACCCCGCCTCGCTTACCAAAATGATGACGTTATATGTCGTGTTCGACGCCGTGGAGCGCGGTGAGATCGGTCTGGATACCGTCGTCACCATTTCCGGAAAGGCGGCGTCGGAGGAACCGTCGAAACTCGGGCTGAAGCGCGGCCAGAGGATCAAGCTGCGGTACCTGATCCGGGCGGCCGCGGTCAGATCGGCGAACGACGCGGCGACGGCGCTCGCCGAAGCCGTGTCCGGGAGTGAGGCCGAATTCGCCCGGCGCATGAACTGGACGGCCAAAGCGCTGGGTATGAACAAGACGAATTTCAGGAACGCCCATGGGCTTACCGAGGCCGGGCACCTCTCCACCGCGCGGGACATGACAATCCTCGGTCGGCATCTATTTTACGACCATCCCGACTACTACAACATCTTCAAGCGTCGGTCGACGCATGCCGGAATACGCGAAGTGCGCAATACCAACCGAAAGTTCCTTAACGCCTACCGAGGCGCGGACGGCATCAAGACGGGATACACCCGTGCGGCGGGTTTCAACCTTGTCGCTTCGGCGAGCCGCAGCCAGACCCGTATCATAGCGACGGTGTTCGGCGGTCAGTCGGTTGCGCAGCGCAACGCGAAGATGGCCGAGCTGCTTGATCTGGGTTTCCGTCGAGCGCCGGCCCAGGCACGTGAACGCCGGCCCGCGAGACCCGATCACTCGTTCATGCCCGCCGGTAAAATCAAACGCACCAACCTCGCGGTAGCCCGAAGTCCGTTTCCCGTGCCGCGGCCGACGGCGGCGGGCGGAGAAACGCCTGAGGTCATGGCCGCGCGGTCCGACGTTGCGGAAAGTATAGAACGGGCGATCAAGATCGCGCGGAACGAACCGCTGGAACAGCCTACCGCCACGTCAGTGCCGCAGCAGGTCACCGCCAAGCCAGACAGCGACACGGCACCTGGGGAATTGGCCCCTGTGGTCGTTACCCGGGACAGGGATATAGGTGACCGGCACTGGGGAATTAACATCGGCCAGTTCGCCACCCGCTACCAGGCCGAGCGTGCGCTCATCAAGACAGCCCTCACCGAACTTGGCACGCTCGACGACCTGCGTCGCAAGGTCTCCAGTAGCGCGAGGGGTCATGACGCGAATTTCGTCGGCATGACCCGACAGGGCGCCGCACGGGCCTGCCAGCGGCTGAAGGCGCGGAGCATCGACTGCAAGACATTGGAACTGAACTGAGCGGCCGAAAGCAAGCGATTAAAGGGAGACGGAAAACGCCCGCTGGAACCGCGACCCACATTCCCCTATAGTCGGGCATACATACAAGGACCGCGGTTGGCGTAAGCGGTGCCACTCGGCCAGGCATCGGCGGTTCGGCTGGATGGAGCGTCGCCCTCCGGAACGGGATGCCAGGCGTCGACGCGGGTAATGGGAAAAAGCGAAAAGGAGTTCAGTTCCAGGGGTTCGCAAAAAGCCGGAAATGATATGCCCCCATTCGTTAGGTAACACCGATCATCACACGGTCCCGTAGCTCAGCTGGATAGAGTGTTCGCCTCCGAAGCGAAAGGTCGCGCGTTCGAATCGCGCCGGGACCGCCATTTTC
>JAPOUP010000329.1 GCA_026708635.1 Rhodobacter sp. | reverse complement strand
CGCCGCCTTGGAATGTCATGTGCCGTAACTGAATTTCTTCTCTATGGATGCCCAGCAGTCGATGTAGTCGTCCTGCAATGGCGCCTCTTTGGCCGCGTAGGCGGTCAGATGCTGGGGAAAGCGGGTCTCAAACATGAATGACATGGTGTTTTCGAGTTTCTGCGGCTCCAGCCGGGCGTTCGACGCCTTCTCGAAGGCATCCCGATCCGGCCCATGCGGAAGCATCATGTTGTGGAGGCTCATTCCTCCAGGAACAAAACCCCGTGGCTTAGCGTCATACTGACCATAGATGTTGCCCATCAGTTCGGACATGATGTTTTTGTGATACCAAGGCGGGCGGAAGGTATCTTCCATGACCAGCCAGCGTTCGCGAAATAGCACGAAGTCAATGTTGGCGGTTCCTGGCGAACTGCTGGGCGCGGTCAGGACGGTAAAGATCGATGGATCGGGATGGTCGAACAGGACCGCGCCGACAGGGCAGTAATTCCGAAGGTCATATTTCACCGGCGCGTAATTTCCATGCCAGGCAACCACGTCGAGAGGGGAATGGTCAATTTCCGTTGTGTGGAACTGCCCGCACCATTTCACGGTCACGGTGGACGGCGTCTCGTCGTCCTCGAAGGCCGCGACCGGCGTCTTGAAATCCCGCCTGTTGGCCAGACAGTTCGCGCCGATCGGTCCGCGGCCGGGCAGTTCGAACTTCTGGCCGTAGTTCTCGCATACGAATCCCCGGGCAGGCCCGTCGGTCAGTTCAACGCGATGGAGCAGCCCACGCGGTATGATCGCGATTTCCTTGGGTGCCAGGTCGATGACGCCAAGCTCGGTGCGGAACCGCAACCGCCCGTCCTGCGGAACGACGAGCAACTCGCTATCGGCGGAGTAGAAATACTCATTCTCCATCGAGGCGGTCACGAGATAGATGTGACTCGCCATGCCGGTCTGCGTGTTCACGTCGCCTGCGGTTGTCATCGTATGCATTCCGGTGATCCACGTCATGCGCTCGTCGGTCATGGGGGGTGGATCCCATCGGTATTGTCCCAGCGAGACGAGGTTAGGGTCGATGTTCGGCGCAGACTTCCAGAGAGGTACGTCGGTTCCGCGATATCGGCGCGAGTGCTTCACGGAGGGACGGATTCGATAGCACCAGGTTCGCTCGTTTCGATGGCCCGGCGCGGTGAAAGCGGTGCCTGACAGCTGTTCGCCGTAAAGGCCATAGTTGCATCTCTGGGGCGAGTTCATGCCCTGTGGTAACGCACCGGGCAGCGCCTCCGTCTCGAAATCATTGCCGAAGCCGGGCATATATCCTTCATGCAGACCTTTCGAATCCGTGTCGCGAACCATTTCGCGCGGTCTTTTCTGAACGTTCATCCTGAGCCTCCAAAAGACTTTCCCGTCGGCGAACCCATTATCGTTGCGATTGCAACAAAGTCAAGCCCGAGGATTGCTCCGGGTGTATCCCAGATTTTTGGCAATCGGCCAATCTGGCCGGTTCGTACCCGCCGGAAATCCCTGTTTTGCCCGCCAAACGGGGAATGAGAAGGGTGCAACATGATCATGCGTCAATAATCTGGGCTACACCCGGTTGCTCCAGTCGTTTCGATCTGCATTGATTGCCGAGACGGCGACCTTGGAGGCGATTATGTCCTGCTTCGATCTGGAGGAGTTCCTTCCCTATCAGCTTGCGGTTCTGGCCGACCAGGTAAGCCGGGGGTTTTCGGCGTTGTACCGGCAAAGGTACGGGCTGTCAGTCGCCGAGTGGCGGGTCGTGGCGCATCTAGGCCAATCCGGCATGGTCAGCGTGCGCGAGATCCATCGGCGCGCCATGCTGGGCAAATCCCAGGTAAGCCGCGCAGCGTCAAAACTGGAACGCAACGGATACATCACCAAAGCGGCAAATCCCGCCGACGGCCGCCTTGTATCGCTCGCCCTAACCGAAAGGGGAAAAGCCATGCTCGCGGATCTCGCGCCAAAGGCGATGGCTTACGAGCGGGAGATCCTCACGGCACTCGACGGCGGTACCGAGTTCCGTGCATCCGTCAGACAGCTTCTGGAATTGGAGGGACAGTTCGGTCGCTAGATTCCATCTCTCTGGAGCACGGACTTAAAGGGTGCGTGAAATCCGCGGAAGGTCCGGCTTAGGCGAGGCGGATTCCGAACTCGGAAAACACCTTCGCGTAAACGTCACGCTTGAACGCGATGGCGGCTGACAAAAGCTCGCTTGGGTCAAGCCAGGTCCAGCAAGCGAACTCCTGATGCTCTGACTCGATTTGAATCTGATTGTCCACTCCCAGAAACCGCATCAGGAACCAACGCTGTTCCTGCCCTCGGAAACGGCCATTCCAGACCGTTGGAACCAGATTAGATGGCAGGTCGTACCGCAGCCAGCCAACCGTTTCCGCCTCAACATGGACCAGACGGTCCGATATGCCCGTCTCTTCCCGCAGCTCACGCAGCGCGGCGGTCCGGGGGCTTTCTCCAGCATCTATCCCACCCTGTGGCATCTGCCAGGCGTCGCCTTGCGTATCGATACGCTGGCCAGCGAATACCAGCCCATCCGTGTTGGCCAGCACGATACCCACGCAGGGGCGATAGGGCAGAGCGCCCCGATCAACGGAGGTCATTGGGGCGCTCCGCTCTCACTTTCCCGCATCGAGCGCGTTGAGGCCACGTAATAGGTCTAGCGCGTAGGCAAGCTGGTAGTCCTCGTCCCTCAACCTTGCCGATTCCTCTGAAGCGAGGCGCTCCTCCTCGATCTGGCGACGTTCATCCTCGGTAAGCGAATCATTGTCGAGAGAGCCCCGCAGATCGGCCTCGGACCGGAAGAGCCCATCACTCTCCTCCGCCTCCTCGCCATCGCCATCATCAGGAACCCGGCGCGGCTGCTCGACGATGATATCGGGCGAGATGCCAAGCGCCTGGATCGAACGACCGGACGGCGTATAGTATCTGGCCGTCGTTAGCCGCATGATGCCATTGGCTCCGTCCCGGCCCAATGGCAGAAGGGTCTGCACCGAGCCCTTACCGAATGATTTAGTGCCAACGATGACCGCCCGGCGGTGATCCTGCAGCGCGCCCGCGACGATTTCGGAGGCCGATGCCGAACCGCCGTTGATCAGTACGGCGATGGGCTTTCCGGCCGCCAGATCGCCTTTGGTCGCGTTGTGACGTTGGCTGTCCCGCGGATCTCTGCCGCGGGTGGAAACGATCTCACCCGCATCCAGAAAGAAATCGGATACCTCTACGGCCTGGGTCAGGAGACCGCCGGGATTGTTTCTGAGATCCAGAACGAAACCGCTGACCTTATCCATGCCCCCTATCTCCTCAACGGCCTCCGCAAGGCCCTCCTCGAGGTTGGGGCTGGTCTGTTCGTTGAACGTCGTTATCCGCAGCACCACAGCCTCTCCCTCGACCCTTGTGCTCACCGCGGTCAACTTGATCGTATCGCGGATGATCGAGACGTCGAAGGGTTCATCAACGCCTTCCCGGGCAACCGTAATTATGATTTCGGAACCCACGGGACCACGCATCAGGTCAACCGCCTCCGTCAGCGTCAGGCCCAGAATCGACTCACCGTCCACATGGGTGATGAAGTCGCCGGATTCGATGCCGGCGGCGTCCGCCGGCGTGCCGTCCATCGGCGAAACGACCTTAACGAAACCCTCTTCGAGCGTGACCTCTATACCAAGTCCTCCGAACTGCCCGCTGGTCTGCACCCTCATTTCGTCGGCATCCTTCGGGGAGAGATAGCTGGAATGTGGATCGAGCGAGGTAAGCATTCCGTTGATCGCCGCCCGGATCAGATCGGTGACGTTCACTTCCTCGACATAATCGGACTGTATACGTTCGAAAATGCCGCCAAAGAGATCAAGCTGTCGATAGACGTCGGTTTCCTGGCCCTCTTCCTGCGCAAAGAGCGGCCCGGCGATCTGGACCGCCGCAGCGGCTCCAAGCAACGTTCCGGCCAGTGCGGCCATCATATATTTTCCCATGGCACCCTCGCATCGTTCAATGGCGAACCGTGGGTAGAGACCGACCGGTTCACTCCGTTCTCCCAGCTCCCGGCCGGAGCGTTTCCGCCCAACGTCCGTCACCTTACGGGCTATTTTCGCCGAAAAGCCGCTCGTATCCCGCGGAAGGTCAGTCAGTCTCTGGCGCATCCGGGCGCGTCCGACGTCGGAACCTCTCCCGCCGCGGCAGGGTATAGTCCATTTCGATCCGCGAGGGCCAGCGAATATCCATATCCAGTCTCAATGACAGTAATGTTCGCGTGATACATGGCCACATCCAGTGGCCTGAAATAAGGCGCTCGGGCTTTCCGCGCGCTCTCACCGCATCCGGGGCGCAATCATCCACCCTCATGTTCGGGAGGCGCTGTCGTCAAAGTTGCCGACCGAACGCCTCGCCCCGGTTCCGGACGATCGGCTGGGGGCGCGAATCTAGGTCGGCTGCCGCTCGGCCCAGCCAGCGAAAATCGCCTCAAGCGCGACCACGACGTAATATAGCACGATCCCAAGGAGGGCGAGCGCGATCAGCACCGCGAACATCAGAGGATAGTCACTGTTGGTCTTGCCACTGTCGAACAGCGCGCCAAGACCCCGGCCGTGAGGGCTGACAATCTCCATAAGGTTCGTGCCTATGAACGCCAAAGTAACCGCAACCTTCAGGGCACCGAAAAATTCCGGCAGCGTTTTCGGAAGCGCGACCTTCCAGAAGATCGTCAGCTGCGACGCACCCAGTGACCGCAGGATATCACGATATTCCGGCTCAAGTGTCGACAGTCCAATCGAGATACTGACGGCGATGGGAAAAAATGAGATGATGAAAGCTATCAGGATCGTATTGAAGTCATGCGCTCCCACGAACAGGAGCGCGACGATAGGCACTACGGTGGCTTTGGGGATCGCGTTGAAGCCGACCAGAAGCGGATATAGCGCCTCGCGCATCGTGCGCGAAAATCCCATGACCATGCCGATGGAGGCCCCGACGGCAATCGCGATCAGCAGCCCCACGACCGTTCGCCAAAGCGTCTGCCAGCCCATCTCCAGAAAAAGATGCCAGAACCGGATGTAGGCCTCAGGCAGGTCGCTGGGCGAGGCCATAACGTAATTCGGCCAGTCATTAGCCCACACCAGAAGCTCCCACATAACCAGAAACACGGTCATCGCAATCACGGGAACGGCAACCTTCCTGACCATCATCAAGCCTCCGGGCGCGCGCGGCCGCGGCCCTGCGCGACCTCGATCTGGCGGCGGAGTATGTTCAGCCGCTCCGCCGTCTGGGGCGCATAGAGATCGTCCAGCTCGCGCTGCGCGTCCGCCGGGACATCCATTACATACTGCGCGCGCGCCGGACGGCCCGACAGAACCACCACCTGATTCGCGAGAAAGATCGACTCCCGCAGGTCATGGGTAATCAAGACGCCCGTAAACGGTTCCTCCGCTTTCAGTGCCTGCATGGTCTGCCAGAGATCCTCGCGCGTGAACGCATCGAGCGAACCGAAAGGTTCATCAAGAATCAACACCTCAGGCTGGTGGATCAGGGCGCGGCAAAGCGAGGCGCGCTGGCGCATGCCGCCCGACAGCTCGGACGGCCGCTTGTCCTCGAAACCCTCAAGGCCGACAAGCGCCAGAAGGCGATATGCCCGTTCCTCTCGTTCGCGCTTCGAAAGCTTCGTGGGCACGATCTCAAGTGGCAACATCACGTTTTTCAGGATCGACCGCCATTCCAGGAGAACCGGATTCTGGAATGCCATACCGACGGTTGATCTCGGCGAGGTGACCTGTTTTCCGTGCAGCCAGACCTCACCCGCGTCAGGCCTCATCAGGCCAGCGATCAGACGGGTCAATGTCGACTTCCCGCAGCCTGACGGACCGACAACGGCCACGAATCCGCCCGTCGGAACCGAGATATCCAGTCCGTCCAAAACCTGCAACGGCCCGGTTTCGGTCATGTAGGCGTGGCTAACGCCCTTTATGTCTATCAGTGGCCGTTCCATGGTTCGCTATCCGGCCGCACCAACGTGCGCTTCCCAAACCGCCCGGGCTGCTGGGGGGCCCCAGCAGCCCGGGGGCCTATGCCTCGGCAGACCCTCACTCAATCATGAATCCACCGTCCGGTAGGTACGCATCGGTGAAATACGCCGCTGCGGTCGGAACGTTCCGGAACTCGTAGGTCTGTCCCAGCTGGACAATCGCGGCATCCATCCGGGCCGCGTCGATGCCACCCATTCCGTTGGCCTTCACCCAGTCGGTGACCACGTTCTGCTCGACCGCGATCATGAGACGCTCCTCCTCGAGAGCCTTGTCCAAAGCCGGATTGCGCTCCATCAGCGCATCTATACCGGCGGCCGGGTCGGCGATAGCGGCCGCCCAGCCTTTGGCGACGGCGCGCAAGAAGGCGGCGACGGTATCGCCGTTCGCCGCGGCCCAGTCGGTGTTCACGATAATCGCGTTGCCGTAAAGCTGTAATCCGTGATCGGCCATCAGGATATTCGAGATGTCATCCGCCGGCACGCCTAGCCGCTTGAGATTCACTACCGACGAGAACGAAAAACCCGTGATCGCGTCCACATTGCCGTCAGCCAGCATCGGCTCACGCGTCGGGAAGCCAACAGGCTCGACCGTGACAGCGGCGGTATCGATGCCGGTTTCGGCCGCGAAGACCGGAAACTGCGCCCAGGCGCCGTCCGGCGGGGGAGCGCCAAGTTTCCTGCCTTCCAAATCCTTGGGCGCCTCAACTCCGAGTGACCTGCGGCCGACGACCGCGAAAGGTGGTTTGTCGTAGATCATCATCACAGCGGTGACCGGAGCTCCCGGGTTCTGGTCCAGAAACCTGATCATGCTGTTGATATCGCCAAAGCCCAGCGGGAAAGCTCCGGTCGCGATCTTAGGGATCGTCTGGACCGAGCCGGCACCGGCCTCTATCGTCACGTCAAGACCTTCTTCGGCGAAATAACCGTTGTCGATAGCGAGGAAATACGGTGCCGCAGGGCCCTCGAATTTCCAGTCAAGTGCGAACGGCACTTTCTCCTGAGCGGAAGCGATGGCTGCGGCGAAGACCGCTGCCGTCGCGGCAAATATGCGATGAAGCATTTGGGAGCATCCTTCTCTAGTGGTGTTGCGTTCAGACGCATACCGATAGATAGCGTCAGGCCCACCGGAAAACCAGCGCCACATCGCGTCAATCCTGAAGGCTAGATGCCTTTTTCGGCGACGGAAACGGAAAATGGCCATCCGACGGGCATTGGCGCCGTCATAAGGTCCCGGTTCGTCCTCCCGTAAGATCCCATAACGCACCGATTGATCGGAGGGAAAAGACTCCGCCCGGAGGAATCCGCGAAGCGCCCCTCGGGCCTTATCGGTCATCCTGAACTATGGTGTCGAACGGTGCCGTGGCGCCTCAAACGCCATCATCGGACTCGCTTCGATGATGACCCGCACCGTGTCGGGGGAATTGCTTGCCACGGGTCGGCGTGGCCAGCGCCGGATCCAGACGGAGCCCGGCATGTATAGCGGGGGGCGTCATCTCACCAGCAGATTCTTGCCCGTCATTTCCGGCGGTACCTCCAGACCCATCAGATCAAGCACCGTCGGGGCAAGATCTGCCAGACGCCCGTCACGCACCGTCGCGGATTCCGGCCCGCCGACAATAACGATATCGACCGGATTGATGGTATGCGCCGTATGCGGGTCCCCCGTTTCGGGATCCACCATTGTCTCGCAATTGCCATGGTCCGCCGTTACGATCATTGCCCCATTTGCGGAATCCAGTGCTTGAAGGGCGCGGCCAAGTCCCCTATCGACTGCCTCACAGGCCTTGATGGCGGCGTCAAGATCGCCGGTATGGCCGACCATGTCAGGATTGGCGAAATTCACCACGATCAGATCGTAGTCGGCCCCGATCGCCGCGACAAGGCTTTCACTGACTTCAGCCGCGCTCATTTCCGGTTTCAGGTCGTAGGTCGCGACCCTTGGTGACAGGGCCATGTGGCGGTCCTCCCTCTCCTCCGGCGCCTCCCTGCCGCCGTTGAGAAAGAACGTGACATGAGGATATTTTTCTGTTTCCGCGAGCCGAAACTGCCTGAGGCCATGTTTGGCAACCCACGATCCAAGCGTGTTGACGATCTTTCCCTTAGGGTATGCCGCGGTCATATATGCCGAGTGGGCGTCGGAATAGTCGACCATGCCAAGCAACGCCGATAGCCGCGGCCGCCGGCTGACGTCAAACTCGGAAAAACCGGGATCTCCAATGGCCCGCAGCAGCTGGCGCGCGCGGTCGGCCCGGAAGTTCAGGAAGAAGACACCGTCTCCGTCCCGGATCCCATCATGCCTCCCAATGACCGTCGGCGTCAGGAACTCATCTGACTCTCCCCGCGCATAGCCTGCCGAGATCGCCGTGTCGGCGCGGGAAGCGGTCTCGCCAACCCCGTGAACCATTGCCTCGAAAGCTTTGGCTGTCCTATCCCAACGGCAGTCCCTGTCCATGGCGAAATAACGGCCGCACACACTGGCTATCAGGGCGCATTCGGGAAGTTCCGATACGAACCGCGCCACCTGCCCGCGCGCGGAAACCGGCGAAACGTCCCGACCATCGGTAATCACATGGACCCGGACCGGTACGTCCCGTTCAGCCAGCAGCTTCGCGGCCGCGACCATGTGGTCCTGATGTGAGTGCACGCCACCTGGGGATGTGAGCCCCATCAGGTGCGCGGCACCACGAGCGGCGGTCACCCGGTCGGCAAAGTCAAGAATGGCGGGATTCAGGAAAAACGATCCGTCCTCAATGCTCAGGTCGATCCGTCCGAGAGTCATCGCAACCACGCGTCCGGCGCCGATGTTCGTATGCCCGACCTCGGAGTTTCCCATTTGACCGCGCGGCAGGCCAACATCCGGACCGTGTGTTGTAAGCAGACCATGCGGGCATGTTTCCAGAAGCCGGTCGAAATTTGGCGTTTCCGCCAGTTTCGGAGCGTTGGCGTTGGGGTTTTCACGGCAGCCCCACCCATCCAGAATGCAAAGAACCACAGGTTTCACCATCACCGAACTCCGCTGATGATCCATCGAATTTTCCCTAGCCGACATCGCGCCTGAACTGAACCACGCGGTTTCATTTCCGACTCCCTATCCGGATGTCCAGTCCCTTCGCCCGGCGTATGGGCCGTCGGAAAATATATCCCGGCCATATCCGGATCGAATACGGCCTGTGATGGCGTGCCATGCGATCGGGGCCCTGTCGGGAATGGAACGATTTCCCGCATGACGGTAGCCCCACGATCACCTTTCACAGTAAGCGCGGAGATGCCATGGGTTCCGTGGACATCGCGATCCGGTCCGCGAGTTCCGCTCCTCTCCGCCATTCGTGGCGCTCCATGCGTTCAAGATCCGCTTCATGGCCCGCCTGATGGATGCCGAGACACTCATCCGGGACCGCGAACCATCCAGCCATGGCCATGAAAATCGGGGGCTTGACGCGCCGAACGCAAGGGCATCGCCGAAACGGACCTCTACGAACTTTCGCCACCTAATCCCGATGGTAGGGTGTCCCGGCGAGAATGGAGGCAGCCCGGTAGAGCTGTTCGGCCAGCATCAGGCGCACAAGTTTATGTGGCCAGACCATTCGTCCAAACGCCAATTGGGTATGGGCACCGTCCCGGAGATCGGGATCCAGCCCATCCGCGCCGCCAATCAGAAACGCCACGTTCCTGACACCATCGTCGCGCCATTCGCCCAGCTGACGGGCGAATTCGGGTGAGGTAAGGGCAGCGCCCCGCTCGTCCAGCGCAACCACTCTGGCTCCGTCAGGAACCGCACGCCTCAATAGCGTTGCCTCCGCGGATCGACCAATGCCTCTTGCGTTCCCGATTTCATTAAGCGTGAAACGCCCGAAGCCCACGGAGCGGCCTGTCCGCTCGGCACGGGCGAGATAATCATCGGTCAGTTCCCGTTCAGGCCCGACGCGCAGTCGCCCCACCGAACATACGTGCAGACGCACAGGCCTTACCGGAACCGATCAGATCCTGGCCGTAAACGCCATGTCCGGACTCATCCACATCTTCTCGAGTTGATAGAACTCGCGCACTTCGGGTCGGAATATATGGACAATCACATCATCGGCGTCGATCAATATCCAGTCGCCTGTGTGCTTTCCCTCAATCCTGCAGAGTCGACCGAGTTCCCGCTTGAGCCGCTCGGTAAGTCTGTCCGCGATCGAAGTAACCTGCCGCGTCGACTTACCTGAGGCGATCACCATATAGTCCGCGATCTCCGATTTGCCCGACAATCCTATGGATACAACATTTTCAGCTTTGCTGTCATCAAGAGAGGACAGAATGCGCTCCAGAAGCGCGTGGCCTGGAACAGGCTCTGGATGAGATGCCGATTTCGAACCTGAATCCGCATCCGTCACGGTCATTTCCCTGACCGTAGCCGCACATTGAGACAGGGCTATTCCTCCTTTGCTTCGTTGCCTTTCCGGTCGGACCCGAGAGAGCCCGTTTCCATGATATAACACCATTGCCGCGAAATCTCAACGACCCCGCATGACGGAACCGATCGACGGGACGACACGGGAAGCGTCGGTTGCGTCGTGCCGACGCAAAACGCCATTCCAAAAATCCTGACGGCGAACCCGGTCGAATGACATTATGGGAACGGTTTGTCTTCAAAATCCAGGGGAAGCGGCATTCGCCGGCACGGGCGGCGGTCATTTTGGCAGAACGTCACGAGCCAGGCGCGGCATGGGACGCGATTACCGGGGCGGAGTCATCGATCGCGAGCCGGTAGCCGTTGCCTTGCGTGTCGCCGTCCATTATCCGAACGCAATATTCGCGACAGGGATCGATCTGTCCGGCCCGCGGTAGCTAAAATCCGGGGTCGCCAAGATCCGGGATCGCCTAGAGTTGACTGCCTGCCCAAGGTGCATGGATCCATAAGGGAGAGTCCGTATGTCACCCAGAACACTTTACGACAAGATTTGGGACGACCATCTGGTAAATCAAGCGGAGGATGGAACCTGTCTTCTCTACATCGACCGTCATCTCGTACATGAAGTCACCAGTCCACAGGCGTTCGAGGGACTGAGAATCGCCGGACGAAAGGTGCGCGCGCCGGAAAGGACCATCGCCGTTCCCGATCACAACGTGCCCACAACGGCGGACCGTCTATCCGGAGGAATGAACGAGGAAAGCCGCGTTCAGGTGGAGGAGCTCGATAGGAACGCACGCGAATTCGGCATCCACTACTATCCGGTGGATGACGTGCGTCAGGGCATCGTGCACATTGTGGGTCCGGAACAGGGCTGGACCCTGCCGGGCATGACAGTCGTCTGCGGAGACAGCCATACCGCAACGCATGGCGCCTTTGGGGCGCTGGCACACGGAATTGGCACATCGGAAGTCGAGCACGTTCTGGCAACCCAGACGCTGATCCAGAAAAAATCCAAAAACATGAAGGTCGAGATTACCGGCGGTCTTCGCCCGGGCGTGACGGCCAAGGACCTTACGCTTTCCGTAATTGGCGCGACAGGCACGGCGGGCGGCACCGGACATGTGATCGAGTACTGCGGCGATGCGATCCGCGGGCTTTCCATGGAAGGCCGGATGACCGTCTGCAACATGGCGATCGAGGGCGGAGCGCGGGCGGGCCTTATCGCTCCCGACGATACGACCTTTGAATACGTCAAGGGCCGCCCACATGCTCCGAAGGGAGCGGCGTGGGAAGCGGCATTGGCATACTGGCGGACGCTTCATTCCGACGAAAACGCCGATTTCGACAGGACAGTGACGATCCGCGGCGATGATATAGCGCCTGTCGTAACCTGGGGCACCAGCCCGGAGGACGTTCTGCCCATAACAGGAACCGTACCGAGTCCGGATGAGTTTGAAGGGGGCAAAGTCGCGGCGGCGAAACGCTCACTTGAATACATGGGCCTCACCCCGGGTACGCCCCTGACCGAGATTGCGATCGACACCGTGTTCATCGGTTCCTGCACTAACGGCAGGATCGAGGATCTGCGGGCGGCCGCGAAAATATTGCGGGGAAAGAGGGTCAGGAGCGGACTTAGGGCAATGGTGGTGCCGGGATCCGGTCTGGTTCGGGCACAGGCCGAGCGGGAGGGGCTGGCGGAGATATTTCGGGAAGCCGGATTCGAATGGCGGCTGGCTGGCTGTTCCATGTGCCTGGCGATGAATCCGGATCAGCTCGCACCCGGAGAGCGGTGCGTTTCAACCTCAAACCGCAATTTCGAGGGACGTCAGGGTTACAGGGGGCGAACGCATCTGGTATCTCCGGCGATGGCTGCGGCGGCGGCAGTCACCGGACGTCTGACAGACGTTAGAGAAATGCTGTAGCCGGGCGAAACCAGATACCCGGCCCGAAAGTCAGTCTGGAGCGGAAACCATGGATAGTTTCACCACCCTAACCGGTGTCGCGGCACCCCTGCCAATGGTCAATGTCGACACTGACATGATCATACCGAAGCAGTTTCTGAAGACGATCAAACGGTCGGGCCTTGGTACAAACCTTTTCGATGAAATGCGTTATGATCGGAAGGGAAAGGAGATAGCTGGCTTCATACTGAACCAGACGGCCTACCGAAATGCCGCGATTCTGGTTGCGGGGGAGAACTTTGGATGCGGATCGAGTCGCGAGCATGCGCCGTGGGCGCTAAAGGATTTTGGCATCCGATGCATCATAGCGCCCAGCTTCGCTGACATTTTTTTCAACAACTGCTTCAAGAACGGCATCCTGCCGATCCCGCTGCCGCAGGAACAGGTGGATGTCCTCATGAAGGACGCTCAAAGGGGAGAGAACGCCCGGATCTCGGTAGACCTTGGGACGCAGACGATAACAACTTCGGACGGTGAGGTGATTTCGTTCGAAATGGATCCATTCAGAAAAAAATGCCTGATGGACGGGCTCGACGACATCGACCTGACAATGGAGCATTCAGCAAGGATCGCCGATTTCGAAGCGGCGGCGAAAATGCGCCGTCCCTGGGCATAGCCAAGGCTTCGCCGCCCCCTGAAAGTCCCGGATCCGTATGCCGACATTGCATTGGAGAAGCGCGGGCCAACATAATTGACCACATTGCCGGAACCAGTCCCCGCGATTGCCGCCGGGCGACACCCGAAGCCATCCGTTCGCCGGAGCCGGCCCCTTGGGGAAGGCGATGGCCCACTCCTGACATCTACACAATGAGGATTTAGGCACCATGGGAAAGTATTCGCTCCTTTTTCTTCCAGGCGACGGGATCGGCCCCGAGGTCATGGCCGAGGTTCGCCGCATCGTGGACTGGTTCAGTTCCCGAACCGAACTGGCGTTCGATGTCAGCGAGGATCTCGTCGGTGGTGCCTGTTACAGGGTACATGGCGTTCCCTTGCATGACGATACCATGGCGAAAGCCCGCGCGGCGGACGCCGTTTTTCTTGGCGCGGTCGGTGGGCCGGAATACGACGGGCTTGACTTCAGCCTTAAACCCGAGCGCGGGCTTCTGCGCCTTCGTAAGGAAATGGATCTGTTCTCGAACCTACGTCCCGCACAATGTTTTGACGCCTTGGCCGACTTCTCCTCGCTCAAGAAAAACGTGGTCTCGGGGCTCGATATCATGATCGTAAGAGAGCTGACCGGCGGAGTGTATTTCGGCGAGCCCCGCGGTATTCACAGGGAAGGCAACGAGCGGGTTGGAATTAACACCCAGCGCTACACCGAAAGCGAGATCGCCCGCGTGGCGCGGACCGCCTTCGACCTCGCGCGACGGCGCGGCAAAAAGGTATGTTCCATGGAGAAGGCCAACGTGATGGAATCCGGAATTCTCTGGCGCGATGTGGTCACCGAGATCCATGCGGACGAATATCATGACGTCGAACTTTCGCACATGTATGCAGACGCAGGAGCCATGCAGCTAACCCGATGGCCGAAGCAGTTCGACGTAATCGTGACCGACAATCTGTTCGGTGACCTACTGTCTGATCTTGCCGCGATGCTGACCGGCTCAATTGGAATGCTGCCGTCAGCCAGTCTCGGGGCACCGATGGAGAATGGCGCACCCAGGGCGATGTATGAACCCGTGCATGGCGCGGCCCCGGACATCGCGGGCGAAGGCAAGGCCAATCCGATCGCCTGCATCCTTAGCTTCGCGATGGCGCTTCGATACAGTTTTGACGCGGGTGGGGAGGCGAACCGGCTGGAGGCCGCCATTGCGGATGTGCTTTCGGAGGGCCTGCGCACAGCTGACCTGATCGGGGAAACAGGCAGCAAACCCGTTTCGACATCCGATATGGGCAACGCGATTCTGGCCGCGCTTGACAGAACATCGACACGGTAGCCCTGATCATAAGGCTGCGCCAGGTGAAGCTCCGGTTCCGTTTAGAAACCGGCTTAAGAAGTCTAACCCGGGTATATTTGAATGTCGTGAATGGAGGCGCCACCTGCCTACCACACACGTACGATCTCCGGTTAGCCCATGACCTTTCGCGGCATTGACGCCGTGCCGAGCCGTTGAGCGGGTGAGTTTGGGTTACCGAACCGGTCAACTTCGCACGCGCATTGCCTTTATGTCGAGCCAATGCATTTACTGGGCAAAGCATAAGGAAGCGATTCCATGACCACACAGGCTCTTTCGAACCTGAAGGCAGTGTCACTGGCGATTTTGGCGTTTGGACTGTTTGCGACACATGATGTCGTGGTCAAGCTTCTCGGCGGATCCTACTCTCCGGTCCAGATCATCTTTTTCAGCGTCCTGCTCAGCTTTCCGCTGGCTACTCTCATGCTGATGCGGGATCCGGTCTCGGGTCACCTTCGACCGATACATCCCTGGTGGACCGCACTTCGAACCGGTGCCGCGGTGATAACCGGATTCTCGGCATTTTACGCATTTTCGGTCCTTCCGCTCGCACAGGTATATGCTGTCCTATTCGCTTCCCCCCTGCTAATTACGGTTATTTCGATTCCGATTCTCAACGAGAAGGTCGGCATACACCGCTGGATCGCGGTTCTGGCCGGTTTCGTAGGCGTACTCATTGTTTTGCGTCCCGGCTCGTCGCCGATTGAGTTCGGTCATTTAGCTGCGCTCGTCGCCGCTACCGGTGGGGCCACCGCATCGGTCGTGATTCGAAAGATCGGTAAGGAGGAGCGCAGCGTGGTACTGATGCTTTATCCGATGATCGCCAATTTCGCGGTCATGGGATTTATGCTTCCGTTTGTCTACCGGCCAATGCCGGTCGAACACCTCGGCCTGCTTGGCGTCGTATCGCTGCTGGCTTTCGCCGCCGGGCTCTGCATGATTGGTGCCTTTCGGATGGGCACCGCCGCCGTCGTCGCGCCGATGCAATACTCCCAACTGATCTGGGCCGCCGCATACGGGTTTCTTTTCTTTGGCGAGCGGGTTGACACCTTCACCTGGGCCGGCGCCAGCGTCGTGATCGCGAGTGGACTGTACATCGTCGTGCGCGAGAGCATAGGTGGAACGTCGCGCCACACTCCCGTGCTTCAGACGCGGACCCGCTATGAGAGCGGAACCGTGCCTAGGGTCGGGCATTTCCTGCGTAGACCGCGGCGTAACGACTGACTCCTTGCGCAGCGTTACACGCCCTACTAATGTGGCATTTGCGGTCGGAGTGTAGCTCAGCCTGGTAGAGCACTGTCTTCGGGAGGCAGGGGTCGTGAGTTCGAATCTCGCCACTCCGACCA
>JAPOUP010000139.1 GCA_026708635.1 Rhodobacter sp. | reverse complement strand
AATACATTGGGGACGGTGATGAACGATACCGATTATCCGGATGGCCCAAATCGGGTTCGCGTCCCAGCGTCTGTCCATCTCGATCGGAAAGCTTTCAGGTCCGGCCCTCGACCGCACCGGTTTCATCTCCTTGCATGGGACGGCGGAATGTATCCGGTCCGGATTAACGGAAAAAGGCGTATATGGTCTCGGCGAGGTTGCCTGAAATCCCGTCAACCGCCCTGAGATCCGCCAGGTCCGCGCGGCTGACGGCCTTCGCGCTGCCGAAATGCTGCAGAAGCGCGCGCTTACGCGCCGCGCCGACTCCCGGAATTTCGTCCAGTGATGTGGTGCCGATGCCGCGGGCGCGGGTTTGTCGATGCGCGCCAATGGCGAAGCGATGGGCCTCGTCACGTAGGCGCTGGATAAAATAGAGCACCGGATCGTTATGGCCGAGCGCCATTGGCCTTTCGCCCACCCGATGGAATTCCTCCCGGCCGGCGTTGCGATTTACGCCTTTGGCGACACCGACGACGGGAATGTCCGAGACGCCAAGTTCGGACATTATCCCATGCGCGGCGCTGACCTGCCCCGATCCGCCGTCGATCAGCAGGAGGTCGGGCCAGGCGGCGTCTCCCCGATCCGGATCATCCTTTAGGAGCCTTCGGAAACGGCGCCCGAGAACTTCCCTCATCATTCCGAAGTCATCGCCGGAAGAGAGCGCGGGATCCTTGATCTTGAACCTGCGGTATTGAGATCGGACGAATCCTTCGGGCCCGGAGACGATCATGCCGCCGACCGCATTGCTGCCCTGGATGTGACTGTTGTCATAGACTTCGATTCTAACGGGCGGGCTTTCAAGGCCGAAGGCGTCCGCTATCCCCTTCAGCAGCCGTGTTTGGGTCGCGGTATCGGCCATCCTTCGGGCCAGGCTTTCACGTGCGTTGCGTAGGGCTCCGGTGACCAGTTCAAGTTTCTCGCCACGCCTTGGCACGGTGATCGTGACCCTTCGGCCCGCCTTTCCGCTAAGCGCCTCCTCCATCAGGATCGTATCCTCGATTCGATCGGAAAGGATCAGCTGCCGTGGCGGCGGTTTGTTCGCGTAGAACTGGCCAATGAATGCCTGCAGTGCCTCGGCGGGGCTTTCGGCTCCTCCAAGGCGCGGGAAGTAATCCCGATTACCCCAGTTCTGATGGGCCCGGATGAAAAAGACCTGAACGCAGGCCTCGCCCCCTTCCATGTGGATTGCGATTACATCGGCTTCGGGTACATGGCGGGGATTGATCCCCTGCGCACCCTGCACCTGGGTCAAGGCATGGATGCGGTCCCGGATGGAGGCCGCGCGTTCGAACTCAAGTGATTCGCTGGCCTTACGCATTTCCTCCGCCAGTTGTGCCTGGATATCGGTCGTCTTTCCCTGGAGGAAGCGCTCCGCGTCATGAACCAAAGCTGAATAGTCCGCCTTACTGATTCTGTCGACACAGGGTGCGCTGCAGCGCTTGATCTGATGGAGCAGGCAGGGGCGGGTGCGGCTCTCGAACGTAGAGTCCGGGCAGTTGCGGAGAAGAAAAATCTTCTGAAGATGGTTCAGTGTCCGGTTGACGGCCCCCGCGCTGGCGAACGGGCCGTAGTAACTTCCCCTGTCCCTTCTCGCGCCGCGGTGCTTCCTGATCTGTGGGAAGGTGTGATCCTTCGTGATGAGGATGTTCGGAAACGACTTATCGTCACGTAGCAACACATTGTAACGGGGCTTGAGCTGTTTTATGAGGTTCTGCTCCAGAAGCAGTGCCTCGGTTTCGGTGCGTGTCGTCAGGAACATCATCGAAGCGGTTTCGCGGATCATCCGCTCGATTCGCTTGGAATGCCCTTTCGGTCTCGTATATGCTGAAACGCGTGCCTGTAGATCCCTAGCCTTGCCGACATAGAGCACCCGGTTCCGGGCATCCAGCATTCTGTAAACACCCGGTGAACCGTCCAGCGTTCTCGCGTATTCCCGGATCAGCTCAAATCCGCCGGGTTGGCGTTCGGTGTCATTTCGGTCAGTCAATTAGGTCAGCCGAGCGTCGATTCCCGCGTCCTGAATGGCTGGACTCATTCACACCCGAAAGCAAGGAGAAAGTAATCCACGATTTATGTGGATAAACCTGGTGACAATATTCTGACTTACAGGAATTTAGCTTAGATTCCATCCGCTTCCCCAAATTGCCCAATTTTTAGGCGTCATCATAACATACTGATTATAATTAATAAATAAAAACATACGTGTAAGCGCTTGATTTCTCCGCCTAAACTGTAACAAAATTACGACAGGTTCGCCGCCGGTGCAAAAGTCGGATGCCGAGTCGCTTCCCCGGCGCGTTACGCGGTCCCGTCTTCAGGTTCGGAATCCAGGTCGTCGGAGACGGCCCATCCGATGTGTTGGCCACCGTCAACGCAGAGCAGCTGGCCCGTTACGGCGGGGGCATGCAGGAAATAACGAAGCGCTTCGATGATGTCCTCGGAATTTGCGCCGCGGCCCAGAATCGTCGTGGCGCGCTGCCGCGCGAAATGTTCGGCTGACTGTCGATGGCCCCGCAACGTCGGCCCAGGGCCAATTGCGTTGACGCGGATACGTGGAGCAAGCGCCTGCGCCGCCGACCGTGTGAGAGTCCACAGAGCCGCCTTGGCTATCGTGTATGTCATGAACTCAGGTGTCAGCTTCCGGACCCTCTGGTCGATCATGTTGATCGCCAGGGCCTCGGCGCGCAGCTCTCCCATTTCATCTCTGGTGGGCCCCGGCGCCTGCGCCGCCAGCGCCTGGATGAGTACGAAGGGAGCGCGCAGATTCGACTCGATATGCCGGTCCCAGCTTCGGCGTGTAGCGGTTTCAATGCTGTCGTATTCAAAGATCGAGGCGTTGTTCACCAGAACGCTGATCGGTCCGCCAAGAGCCTCCGCAGCGGCCGGAAGCAGGTTCCGCGTTTCCGACTCGTCCAGAAGGTCGGCCTTTATGGAGATGGCCCGGCAACCCATGGCACGGATATCCGATACGATCCGGTCCGCAGGCGTGCTGAGATGATGAACCGCGACGTTGAAGCCTTCCCGCGCCAGAGCCCGGGCCATATCCCGTCCAAGCCGCGCCGCCGCACCGGTCACCAATGCGTTCGGTTTCCGCATCGCGCTCTCGTTCGTCTCGCTGCCCGGCGTTTTCATGCCAGCACGATCGTCACATAGACGAGATACAGCACGAACAGCAGAATGCCAGTAATCCTGGAGATCCTGTAACCGCCAAGCGCGAATGGCGCAAGAAAGAGCGACGTCGCGACCATGACCCAAAGATTGAATTCCAGGAACGACGGTTCTACCGGAATGGTTCCCAGCATGGATGAGACGCCGATGATTGCCAGAAGGTTGAAAATGTTCGAACCGATCACGTTGCCAAGGACGACGTCGGCGCGACGGCGGATGGCCGCGACGACGGTCGTGGCGAGCTCGGGAAGGGAGGTGCCCACCGCGACCAGAGTCAGCCCGACGGCCGATTCACTGAGTCCGAAAGCGTCCGCGATGTTAACCGCCCCTTCGATAAGAAGACCCGCCCCGAATGGAAGTCCGACAAGGCCAATGATCATCAACGACGTCAGCCTGATCCCGGATATCGGAGGATCGGCGCATTTCACGTCCTCCGCCTCGCCGACGGGCATGCGGTAACCGCCGCGCGCGCGGTAGAGTTGGTCGAATGTGACCGCGACCAGTAGCCCAAGGAGTAGCAGACCATGTTTCCATGTCAGGGGACCAAGGAAACACAGCGCGATGAACGCGACGGAGGCGGCCATCATCAGGATGAATGACCGACCCGTGCCGGAAACCTTGGCATCGATGCCGGATATCAGCGCCGGCAGGCCGAGAACCAGCAGCACGTTGGAAATGTTCGATCCCACGACATTGCCCAGCGCGATGCCCGGCGCTCCGTCAAGAACAGCGCTGGCCGAGATGAAAAGTTCCGGAGCCGAGGTTCCGAAGCTGACGATCGTGAGACTTACGACAACTGCCGGAATCCGCAGCTTGGTGGCAAGGTTGACCGATCCACGGACGAGTGCGTCACCGGCCAGGAGCAGAATGGCCAGGCCAAGGGCGGCGTAGACGAAATCCAAGGGGTCAGACCTTACCGCAGTGGCATGGTCCCTTACCGAACATGTACCGACCACAGCGGGGACATCTGCGCCAAACGATACCGTTCTGCCCCGGGAGCCTTAGGCGCCCGAACATGGCCAGTATCGCCATAACTGCCAGGAAAACTATGATGATCTTGACAATCAAAGGCCAAACCGACCGAATTGCGCACGTTCGTCAGCAACGCTGAGAATGTCGTCAAGCATACGCGCGCCGAGGCGCTGGAACAGGCCGCGCTTCGGACCGTACTGCAGGAAGCGGACTTTTTCCCCAAAGATTTCCGTCATCTTTGGAACGATATGGCCGACCCCATCGGCGAGGCCCTTTTCCACCGATACGGCGCCTACCCAGACGTCGCCGCTGAACAGCTCCCCATCATCCTTCAGCCGGCGGCCGCGCGCTGTCCTGACATGTTGAATGAACGCGTCGTGGATCTGGGTCTGCCAACCCTTGAGTTTCCGCACGTCCTCCTGCCGCTCAGGACGGAATGGATCGAGCATCGACTTGGAGCTACCGGCCGTATGCACGCGGCGCTCGACGCCGAATTTTCCTATGAAGTCCTGAAGCCCGAAACCCGCGTAGATCACGCCGATCGATCCGACGATGGAACTGGCGTCGACCCAGATTTCATCGGCGGCGCAGGCGAGCCAGTAGCCGCCGGAAGCCGCTACGTCCTCGACGAACGCATAGACCTTGACGTCCATTTCCTCGGCCAGCCGCCTTATACGGGCGGCGATGAGGCTCGACTGGACCGGGCTTCCGCCCGGGGAGTTGATCGCGAGGGCAACAGCCACGGGACTGCCTTTCCTGAACGCCCGCTCAAGCAGCGGAGCGAGGCGCGAATCGCACAGCGCGTCGCTCCGCCTACCGCCTGCGATCACGCCGGTAAGCCTTATCACGGCGACCGCGGGTCGCCTTCGGTATAGCCTGGTGAACGCGATTTCCATGCGCTGGATGTAGTGGCTTGGGAACGTCTGGACAAGGCTGGAACCGATCCCGTCAGGTCTTGAGCCGCCATCCTGTCCTGAATATCCACCAAACGACGCCCATACAGAGTCCGGTGAAACCCAGAATCGCGGTCAGACTGATCCCGGGCGAAACGTCGGCGAGGCCGAAGAACGCCCATCGGAACCCCGAGACGAGATAGATCATGGGGTTGAACAGCGCGACCGTCTGCCACGCGGGCGGAAGCATCGAGACCGAGAAAAACGCGCCGCCGAGGAACACCAGAGGCGTTATGACCAGAAGGGGGATAAGCTGGAGCTCCTCGAAATCCTTTGCCCAGATGCCGATAATGAAACCGAAGAGACTGAATGACAGACAGGTGAGCAGGAGGAAAGCCAGCATCCAGAATGGATGCAGGATCTGCAGCGGGACGAACAGGAAAGCGGTCGCGAGGATAATCAGCCCGATGATAAGCGACTTCGTGGCCGCCGCGCCAACATAGCCGATCACGATTTCGACATAGCTGAGCGGAGCGGAGAGCAGTTCGTAGATCGTGCCGATGAATTTGGGAAGATAGATCGCGAGGCTGGCGTTGGAGACTGATTGCATGGTCGCCGAGAGCATGATCAGCCCCGGCACTATGAAGGCGCCGTAGCTGACGCTCTCGACCTCGGTGATCCGGCCGCCGATGGCGGTTCCGAACACCACGAAGTAAAGTGACGTCGAGATGACCGGCGAGACGATCGATTGCCAGATCGTGCGCCATGTGCGGGCCATCTCGAACCTGTAGATGGTGAGTATACCGAACCAGTTCATGCGGCGTCTCTCAGAAGGTCGACGAAAATGTCCTCAAGGCTTGACTGTCGGGTCTGCACGTCGCGCAGCACGAAACCCGCCGCCGATATATCGGTGAGCAGCGAGGTGATCCCGGGGCGCTTTCCCGCCATGGAGACGTAGGAATAGACCAGCGAGCGGTTGTTTCGTCCTCTGCGGAGGCCATATGCGGAAAGGCTTTCGGGAATTTCGTCGACGGGTTCCTGCAGTTCGATGATCATTTCCTTCCTGCCCATCCGGTGCATCAGCGCCTCCGTTTCCTCGACAAGCAGTATCTCACCGTTTGATATTACGCCGACCCGGTCCGCGATGGCCTCGGCCTCATCTATGTAGTGCGTGGTCAATATGATCGTTGTACCCTGTTCCTTGAGGTCGCGCACCGTTCGCCACATGTCCTTGCGCAGTTCAACGTCGACACCGGCTGTAGGCTCGTCAAGAAAGAGCACTTTCGGCTCATGTGCCAGAGCCTTTCCGATTAGGACCCGGCGTTTCATGCCCCCCGAAAGCTCATGAACCCTGTTGTCCCGCTTGTCCCAAAGCGAAAGCTTTTTCAGGATTCCTTCGATTGTGGAGTCACCGCGCGGAAGGCCGAAAAGCCCGCGGGACAGTCGAAGGCAGTTTCCGACGCGCGCGAACGGGTCGAGGCTCAGTTCCTGCGGAACAATGCCTATGAGCTGCCGCGCGGCGCGGAAATCGGTTGCCACATCATGGCCTCCCACTTCGACCGAGCCGGCGGTCATCGTCGAGATCCCGCAGATGATCGAGATAAGTGTGGTCTTGCCGGCGCCGTTCGGGCCCAGAAGGGCGAGAATCTCGCCCTGCTCGATCCGAAGCGATACGCCCTTGAGCGCGTCGGTTCCATTTGGGTAAGTCTTGCGCACGTCGCGCAAATCAAGCATCGGTGGCATGGATACTCTCCTGTTGGCCGCATGTATACCGCCTGGAACTCGAAGCGAAACAGTTTCATGGTCCGACTGGAGTTTCACCTCTCTCCGCCTTGGAAATCGATTCATTTACGACAGGTCCCAGCGTCCCGTGTCCGGTACCGGAAAAAGCCGATCGATTGATCGATGCCCCCTGTCCGATGCCGTCGCAATAGCTATCGGCGGTTTGCGGAGTGGTCTTTTGACCGGAAAGGGCTATTGACTATCTATGGGCCAGATAGGGGTTATGGGCGATGGGTGACCCGGGGTCCGATGGCTCCATCAAGCCAGGGGTCGGCGCTCCGCGAGAGCGCTTCGTGCAGGGCGAGCACCAGCCCACGGCAGTCCTCACCGCGCCATCCCTCGGGCATGACGTCCGCCGGAAGGTCAGCGTGGCGCAGCAGTAAGCGCCGCCAATGGTGAACGAGCAACGTACGCAGGCCTACGGCGTCCAGTGGCTCGAGTCCACTGGCCGTCTGGAGCGTGGCCATCTGTTCCGAGAGTACTGAATGAAGTCGTCGGTAGTCCAGTTGCAGCGGTTCCGGCGCGAGAGCCGAACGGGCCCAATCCGGAAGGTGTCGGACGTCACCCACGATCGCCTCCCTGTTGGCGGGCGGCTCTCCGGCTTGCCGCGGGCCTAGGAACAGCGTTGGCGAGAGTTGCAGAAAGCCCGCCTCGGACATTGCCGTTTCCGGGTGTGGGGGCCTCCGCAGCGCTACAAGCCTCCAGGGCCCGTTTAGGACCGGAGCGATTGCATAGATACGGCGTGAGGCCGGAAGGAATTTGGCACGACCTATGTCCGAAAGAGCGTAATGGCTATTGCGACCGAGCCTATGCCGGACAATCCAGCCATCCTTCGCGAGTCTGTGAAGCGCCACGCGCAGGGCTTCCCCCCTGATCGAAAGGCGGTGAAATATGGACGACAGCGCGCTCGCGGAAACAACGCCGCCGCGAGGCATTACGGAGTCGCCGAATACCGTGATGACCAAAGACCAGACCGGGGGATTCCCGAGTTCACCCAGCCTGTCGATCATCTCGCTTGAAGAAACCGCCTCAATTTCCGCCATTGCGACCTATGTCTGTTGAAGGCGGGCATCGCGGATTTTGATCGCGGACGACGGGCTGGCGCGCGGATGGATCGGCGGATTTAGAGGATTGGTTTTCGGTTCCTCCGAACCCGCGCCGTTTCTCGCCAGCGCCTCGATCCGGCCCGGCTCCGGCGGCGCTCAACGGGCCACCATGGTCAACAGTTCGTATTCCGCGCAGACATCACCGTTCTGGTTGGTCAATGTGACATGCCAGCGAACCTCGCCATAATCGTCGTTGCGTATGGTTTTCTGTTTGACGGTCAGTTGCGCGGCGATCCTGTCGCCGGGTGAGACCGGTTGCATGAAACGAAGCGAGTCCAGCCCGGTGTTCGCCAGCACCGGTCCCGGCGATGGTTCGACGAACAGGCCGGCGGCAAAACTGAGAAGCAGGTAGCCATGCGCCACCCGCCCCGGGAAAAACGGATTGGCCGCGGCGGCCTCTTCGTCAAGATGGGCATAGAACCTGTCACCGGTGAACTCCGCGAAATGATTGATGTCCTCGATCGTGATCTCGCGCTTCGCGGTATGAATTGTCTCACCTATGTCCAGGTTCCCGAACCGTCGACGGAACGGATGCCCGCGACCTTTGGCTTCCAGACTTCCGGGCACCCAGACACCTCCGACGGCGGTGAGAATGTCGGGTGAACCCTGTATCGCGGTGCGCTGCATGTAATGCGCCACGCCGCGGATGCCGCCCTGCTCCTCCCCTCCACCCGCACGTCCGGGTCCACCATGTACCATATGTGGAAGAGGCGAGCCATGACCGGTTGATTCGGTGGCCGAGTCTCTGTTGTTGAAATACAGCCGGCCGTGATACGAGGCCGTCTCCAACGCCAGTTCCCGGGCGATATCGCCGCAGCGGGTGAACACCGAAGCGACCAGCGAGCCGTTCCCGCGATTCGCCAGAACAGCGGCATGCGCCGTGTCACGGTAACCCATGACGGTTGCTACGGGGCCGAACGCCTCGGTCGCGTGAACGGTGGAAGCCGCGTCGGGATCCGCGCAATGAAACAGCATGGGTGGCAGAAACGCGCCTTTCGACCGGTCGGCGCCCCGGACGGAGAATTTCATGGGGTCTCCGCAGATCCGCTCGGCTTCCGTTGCGATCATGTCGGCTCGTTCCAATACATCGCTGCGGTGACTTTTCGAGATAAGCGCGCCCATCTGGGTTCGTTCGTCTGTCGGGTCGCCGACGCGGACCGCGCCCAACCGCTCGGAAAGCGACTCAATCACTGCCTGCATCCGTGTCGCGGGGACGATAAGACGCCGCATGGCCGTGCATTTCTGACCCGCCTTCACGGTCATCTCCCGCGTGGCTTCCTTGATGAATAGACCAAACTCCGGTTCCTCGGGAGCCGCGTCCGCGCCAAGGACCGCGGCGTTTAGGCTGTCCTGTTCCGCGATGAACGGTACGGCGCCTTCGAGGATCGCATGCGTGGCCTTGAGTTTCAGCGCGGTGTCGGCCGAACCGGTGAAGCTGATGATGTCCTGTCCGTCCAGGAAATCCAGCAGGTCGCCAATGCCGCCGGATATGAGCTGAATCGCGCCTTCGGGAAGAAGTCCGCTATCGAGGATCTGCCTGAACGCAAGCTCCGCGACATAGGCGCTGCTGGTGGCTGGCTTGATGATTGCCGGCATCCCGGCAAGCAGTGTGGGCGCGAGTTTCTCGAGCATGCCCCAGACAGGAAAATTAAAGGCGTTGATATGTAGGGCGACCCCGCGCCGTGGCATGGCGATATGCCGCCCCAGGAAAGAGCCTCCCCGGCTTAGCCGCTCGACCGGTCCGTCAAGATAGACATGGGCATCGGGCATTTCCCGACGTCCCTTTGACGCGAACACGAATGTCGCGCCGATGCCGCCATCAATGTCGATCAGGTGATCCTTCCGCGTGGCTCCGGTCGAAAAGGAGAGATCGTAGAGTGGCTGCCTGTGGTCATTGAGATAGAGCGCCAGCGCTTTCAGCATGCGGGCCCGGTCGTGGAAAGTCATGGAGCGCAGTTTGGGGCCGCCGACCTCTTTCGCGTAGTCAAGCATGGTGCCGCAGTCAATGCGAGGGCATCCGACCCGGGCGATCGTTTCGCCCGTTACGGCACTCTCCACCGGTCTGGCGTCTGGACCGGGAGCGAACCACTGGCCAGCGAGGAAGCTTTCCACTTCGATCACGTCCATTCCCGTTTCTCCTCCCGCGTTCATTCCACTGGACCGGAATGCCAGATTTATGTAACCGGAAGGCGGCCAAGGACGCAATTCCCGTAACGGATTGGCCCGCGCCGGGGTACCGGTCAAGGAGGTCGCACGACATGAAACCGTCAGCGCAGGAATGCGCGGAGCGCAGCGCCAGGGCCATGTGGGCCGGCGACGACGCCAGCAGGTGGTTCGGGATGACACTGGAGAAAATCGCCCCGGGGCGGGCGGTTCTGGCGATGAAGGTCGAACGGCACCATACCAACGGGCATGACATATGCCATGGCGGGGTGATTTTCTCACTTGCCGACAGTGCCTTCGCCTTTGCCTGCAACAGCTACAACAGAATGGCCGTCGCGCAGCACAATACGATAAGTTTCATCGCACCGGGGAGCTTGGGTGATGTCCTGACCGCGACGGCCCGTGAAGTCAGCGTGAAGGGGCGCAGCGGCATATACGACGTTCAGGTGACCCGGGGAGACGGTGAGGTCATTGCCGAGATGAGGGGGTGTTCCAGAACGATCCCGGGAACGCATTTCGAATAGGGAATATGACATGAGAGACGTTACGCCGGACCGTTCGACCCTGGAACCCATAGAGATCGCGAGCCGCGACGAGATCGAGGCGCTTCAGCTGGAGCGGCTGAAATGGTCGTTGCGCCATGCCTACAGCCGGGTTCCGATGTATCGTGAGAGGTTCGAGGACCATGGGGTGCATCCCGATGACCTGAAATCGCTCGCGGATCTGGCCAGATTTCCGTTCACGGTCAAGGCCGATCTGCGCGAGGGATATCCATTCGGGCTGTTTGCGGTGCCGCGCGAGAGGATCGTGCGGATCCATGCGTCATCCGGCACCACAGGAAAGCCGACCGTCGTCGGATATACCCAGCGGGATATCGACAACTGGGCGGCGCTCGTCGCGCGGTCGATGCGCGCGAGCGGGACCCGCCCCGGAGATTTGGTGCATATAGCCTACGGTTACGGGCTGTTCACCGGCGGTCTCGGAGCGCATTACGGAGCCGAGAGAATGGGGTGCACCGTTGTCCCGGTTTCCGGTGGAATGACGCCACGCCAGGTAACGCTGATCACGGACTTCAGGCCAAAAACGATCATGGTGACACCGAGCTATATGCTCAACATTCTCGAACAGTTCCATGAGCGGGGTCTCGATCCCCGGCAGTGTTCGCTCGAGGTCGGGATATTCGGAGCCGAGCCTTGGACCAACGCCATGCGAGAGGAGGTCGAGCGGGCGTTCGATATGCATGCGGTGGATATATACGGACTGTCAGAGGTGATGGGTCCCGGGGTTTCGAATGAGTGTGTCGAGACCAAGGATGGACTTCACGTTTGGGAGGATCATTTCTATCCCGAGATCATCGATCCGGAAACGGGTGTTCCGGTCGCCGATGGCGAGACAGGGGAGCTCGTGCTGACGACACTTACCAAGGAGGGAATGCCGTTGGTCCGTTACCGCACGCGGGATTTGACAAAACTGCTTCCCGGCACGGCGCGGTCGATGCGGCGTATGGCCAAGATCACCGGCCGGGCCGATGACATGATAATCCTGCGCGGTGTCAATGTGTTCCCGACCCAGATCGAGGAGCAGGTCCTGGCCACGGAAGGCCTTTCGGCGCATTTCCAGCTTAAACTTTACAAAAGGGGCAGTCTGGACGCACTTCAGGTTCAGGTGGAAACGAGTCTCGGACATGAGGCCCGAAAGGTCGAGGTGGAGCGCGCGCTATCGGAACGGATAAAGGGAACGGTGGGTGTGACGGCCGAGATCGAGGTCGGGGATCCCGGCTCGGTGCCGCGCTCGGAGGGAAAGGCGATCCGGGTCGTTGACGGCAGGTCGATGGAGTAGGGTGACGCGAACTTCCGAGGACCGAGTCTATACGGTACGATGGCGGCACGAGGCTCTGCCGTTCCATGTCCCGTCATCTTTCCGTATCGCGCTTCATTTCGCGTGGCAGGAGATTGCCCGGGTCGACCCCCTTTCTATTATTGATCGTAGTCCACGACGATCCTGTCACCCAGAGGCACGGCCTGGCATGTCAGCGCGTATCCCGCGCGCACCTCGTAGTCTTCCAGAGCGTGATTGGCGACCATTTCCACCTCACCGTCCAGAATCCTGGCCCTGCAGGTGGAGCAGACGCCCGCCCGGCAGGCGTAGGGCGCGTCCATAGAGTGGGCGTTGAAGGCGTCGAGCAGTCTGGTACCGTCACGCGGGATCCGAAAACTGCGGGTGCGGCCATCAAGTGTGACGGTGGCTTCGCAGTCTCCGGAGCGGTTCTCCGGGCGGACGCCGGCCACCGCTTTGGGAAGACGGCCCGGCTGGGCTGACCCGAATATCTCGAGCTTGATACGGTCCCTTGGCAGTCCGCTGGCCACCAGTGCCGCGGTGACGGTCCTCATCATCGGCTCGGGACCGCAGACGAAAGCGACGTCCACGCTCTCCGCCTTGATCCAGCGACTGAACAGAAGGCGGCATTTTTCCGCATCTACGCGACCGGTGAAGAGATCGATGTCCTGGCTGTCGGATTCAAGGACATGGATTATGTTAAGCCGGCCGATATGGCGGTTCTTCAGGTCTTCCAGTTCCTCGCGAAACATGATCGTTCCGACCGCCCTGTTGGCGTAGAGCAGCGTGAATGCGGACTTCGGCTCGCGTACCAGCACGGTGCGCAGTATGGACAGCACCGGCGTAATTCCGGATCCACCCGCGATGCCCAGATAGTGCCTGTTCGAATTTGGCTCGACCGGAACGAAAAAGCGCCCCGCGGGCGGCATTGCCTCCAGCCGGTCACCGGGTTTGAGTTCGGTGTTGGCCCAGTTGGAGAACGCGCCCCCTTCGACGCGCTTGATTCCGATCTGTATCCCGCCGTCATCGGTGCCCGTGCAGATGGAATAGTTCCGGCGCAGTTCCGTGCCGCCGAAATCATGGCGGAAGGTCAGGTATTGGCCCTGCGTGAAAGCGAATGGCGTCGGATCGTCAGGTTCGAGCGTGATCACCACGGCGTCGCGGGTGGTTTTCCGGACATCCGTGACCGTTAGGGGGTGGAATCGGGACATTGGCTAGATGCACTTGAAGTAGTCGAATGGCTCGAGACAGTCCCTGCAGCGCCACTGCGCCTTGCAGGGTGTAGATCCGAACCGGCTTACGAGTTCAAGGTCGACAGCGCCGCATTGGGGGCATTTTTCCGGTTCGCCGGCGGCCCGAGGTGGTGCGATGCCGTAGCGTTCCAGACTGTCGCGGCCTTTGTCCGACAGCCACTCGGTGGTCCACGGCGGAAAGATCCGGCGTTTGAGTGACACCCGGTCGATACCATGTTCGCGCAGGACCCTCTGGATCTCCATTTCGATCACGGATGTGGCCGGACAGCCGGAATATGTTGGAGTGACCGTTATCTCGCACTCATCGCCCCGCCAGCGGACGTGGCGAACGATGCCGAGGTCAACCACGCTGATCACGGGTATCTCCGGATCCGGCACTTGGGCGAGCAGGCTCCAGATTTCGCTTACCGGGGTTTCCGTCCGGCTCACCACTCGGCTCCGGGATAGGCGCGCTGAAGCCATTGCATTTCGGCGAGAACATATCCCAGATGCTCGCTGTGGCGACCTGACTTGCCACCTAGATGCGCGAAGCCGCCGTCAGGCATGGCCAGGCCGCCCTCCGTTCGGAGCCGCTCCGTTATCGTGAGCCACTCGTCGCGCAGTTCTGTGGGATTCGGCACCGCGCCGGTTTCGGCAAGCTCCCTCTCGGGGTCGCCTGGAGTGAACATCTCGCCGGTATACGGCCACAGGAGATTTAAAGCGGCCTGCATGCGATCGTGGCTTTCCTCTGTGCCGTCGGCCAGGCGGACACAGAGGTCGGCGGAGCGTTCGAGGTGGTAGGCAACCTCCTTTCCCGCCTTCCGCGCGATGTCCGCGATGCGTCTGTCACTTGATGCCTGAAGCCGCTGAAGCGTCAGCGCCGACCAGGCGTCATAAAGGAACTGCCGCATTATCGTATGGCCGAAATCGCCGTTCGGGCGCTCGGCGATCAGCAGGTTACGGAACTCAAACGCGTCGCGCAGATAGGCCAGCGCATCCGCGTCGCGTCCACGGCCTTCGACTTCTCCCGCCAGCCCGAGCCACAGCCGCGTCTGGCCGATGAGGTCGAGCGCGATGTTGGCGAGAGCGATATCCTCCTCGAGGACAGGACCGTGTCCGCACCATTCACTGACGCGATGGCCCATGATCAGGGTGGTGTCACCAAGCTGAAGCAGGAACCGGAAAAGCGCCTCCTCGCGATTCAACTACATGGCTCCCACGTCGTCGGGAATGTCGAAGAATGTCGGATGGCGATAGACCTTGTCGTTCGAAGGTTCGAAAAGCGGACCTTTATCAGAGGGTGCGCTCGCGGTTATATCGGAGGACTTCACCACCCAAATTGATACGCCTTCGTTACGTCGTGTGTATACGTCACGCGCATGGTGCAGGGCGGTCCCTGCGTCGGCGGCATGGAGCGAGCCAACGTGCCGGTGGTTAAGGCCGTGCTGGCCACGGATGAACACTTCCCAGAGGGGGAGTTCGGCTGCCATGGAAATGCCTTATTCCGCCGCCGTCCGCATGGCCTGCTTGGCCGCGTTGGCCATCAGCCCGTCGCGAACCCAGGCGTTCTCTTCCCAGTCCCTCACGCGGGTTCCGAGGCGCTCATGGTTGCAGGGCCCGTTGCCGCGCAGGACCTCGTGGAATTCGTTCCAGTCAGGTTCCGAAAATTCATAATGGCCGGTTCTCCGGTTGAATCGCAGCGCATCGTCTGGAATTTCAAGCCCCAGAAATTCCGCCTGTGGCACGGTCTGGTCGACGAATTTCTGGCGCAGCTCGTCATTGGAACTGATCTTTATCCTCCAGGCCATGGATTGCGCCGAATGCACGCTGTCCCTATCGCTTGGCCCAAACATCATGAGTGACGGGTACCAGAAGCGGTTGAGCGCGTCCTGCGCCATGTGGCGCTGCGCGCCGGAGCCGTTCGCCATTTTCATCATAATGGAATAGCCCTGCCGCTGGTGGAAGCTCTCTTCCTTGCAGATGCGGATCATGGCGCGGCTGTAAGGTCCGTAAGAGCTCCGCTGCAGAGGGACCTGGTTCATGATCGCGGCACCGTCCACGAGCCAGCCGATCGCGCCGATGTCGGCCCATGTAAGGGTGGGATAGTTGAAAATCGAACTGTACTTCATTCGGCCTTGATGCAGCCTTTCCAGAAGCCGGTCCCGGCTGACACCAAGGGTTTCGGCGGCGCAGTAGAGATAGAGTCCATGTCCGGCCTCGTCCTGAACCTTGGCCAGCAGGATAGCCTTGCGTTCGAGGGTCGGTGCCCTGGTAATCCAGTTGGTCTCCGGGAGCTGGCCAACGATCTCGCTGTGCGCGTGCTGACCTATCTGACGGATGAGCGTCTGGCGGTATCCGTCGGGCATCCAATCCTTTGGCTCTATCTTCTCGCCGGCGTCTATGCGGTCCTGGAAGCGACGCTCTTCGGGCGTCATTTCCTCGCGGGACTTGACCGCGTTTCCGGTTGATCTGACCATCTGGGCATACATTCGGGTGCCCGCCAATTGTGGTGTTCGGGTT
>JAPOUP010000019.1 GCA_026708635.1 Rhodobacter sp. | reverse complement strand
GGACAGGGAAATCACGATCCGGGTCAGGTTGCCCTGACGTGCGGGACTTGAGGGTTTCGCGGGTATTTTTGGAGGAATGATGCGATATCATACGCCAGAAAGTTTCAACGATGCATCGGCCATCGCGGCGAGAGCGACGGGCACCACGCGATTTCTCGCGGGCGGTACCGACGTTTTGGTCCAGCTTCGGTCGGACTCGGTCAGGCCCGATGATCTGATTGACATCAAGCGCATAAAGGGTGCCAAGTCGATCACGCGGCTCGACGACGGGGGCTGGCGCATTGGCGCGGCGGTGTTCGGTGCCGCAATGTCCGAGAATCGCGAACTCTCCCGGGACTGGCGCGGTGTGGTCGAGGCGATGGATCTGATCGGCTCGGTCCAGATTCAGGGTCGCGCGACGCTGGCGGGCAATCTCTGCAATGCGTCACCGGCGGCCGATTCGGTTCCGGCGATGATCGCCGCGTCCGCGAGAGTGGAGATCGTCGGCCCCGGGGGCACGCGTGAGATTCCGGTGGAGAAGGTCCCGGCGGGACCGGGAAAGACCTCGCTGGGCAGAGGCGAACTTATCGCCGCCGTTATCCTGCCACCGCGCCCGAGGGGCGGCGGTGACGCATATCTTCGCTTCACCCCGCGAAGCGAAATGGACATCGCCGTTGTGGGCTGTGGTGTCGGCCTGGTTCGTGACGGCGAACGAATTGTTTCGGCGAGGGTCAGTCTTGGCGCCGTCGCACCGTCCGCCCTTCTCGTGAAGCAGGCCGGAGCGGCTATCGTCGGGTCTTCGCTGGAAGATCCCGCCCTTGATGCTTTGGCCAGCGCCTGCGAGGCCGCCTGCAGGCCGATTGACGACAAGCGGGGTACGGTCAGGTTCCGCACCCAGGTGGCGGGTGTGCTCGCGAGACGCGCGGCAAGGATCGCCTATGACCGCGCGGGAGATCCGGAATGACCCAGATTCACGTAACCGCGACCGTCAACGGTGATCCGGTGGAATTCCTGTGCGACCCGCGCGAGACGCTTCTCGATGTCCTGCGTGACCGGCTGGGCCTTACGGGCACCAAGGAAGGCTGTGGCACGGGAGACTGCGGCGCGTGCTCCGTCACGTTGGGCGGGCGGGTCGTCTGTTCCTGTCTCGTGCTCGGCGCGGAAGCGGACGGCGCGGAAATCGGCACCGTCGAGGGAATGGCGGACAGTGAAACCCTGCATCCGCTGCAGAGAAAGTTTATCGAACACGCCGCCCTTCAGTGCGGCATCTGCACGCCCGGGATTCTGGTCGCCGCCAAGAACCTGCTGGAGCGCACCCCGAACCCGACCGAGACCGAAGTGCGTTACTGGTTGGCCGGGAACCTGTGCCGCTGCACCGGTTATGACAAAATCGTTCAGGCCGTGATGGACGCGGCCGAGGAAATGAGGGAGATTCCGTGATGGCTTTGGATGACACCAGGATAACAGGATTCAAGGTTGTAGGGACGCGGCCCGATCGTCCGGACGGACTCGATAAGGTTACCGGGCGCGCGAAATACGGTGCCGACGCCACCGCGCCGGGAATGCTGTTCGGCGCCATTGTGCGAAGCCCGCACGCCCATGCGCGGATTCTCGGCATAGACACCTCCCGGGCCGAAGCGATGCATGAGGTCAAGGCGGTTGTCACCAGGGCGGATTTCGCGCCGGGACTTACGGGCGAGAACCTGAACGTGCTCGAGAACGTCATGGCCGGCGAAAAAGCGCTCTACGACGGGCACGCGGTCGCCGCCGTCGCCGCCACCACCGCGCTCGCCGCGCGGGACGCCGCGAGGCTGGTTGAGGTCGAGTATGAAATTCTTCCGCATGTGACGGATGTGGACGCTGCGATGGAAGAGGGCGCTCCGGTGATCCGCGCGGATGCGGCGGACGGTTCCGTGCCGGAGGGGATGCACCCGAACGTGGTGCGTTACCATGAATCGGGACACGGCAATGTGGACGAGGGATTCGCGGAAGCGGACCTCGTGATCGAGGAGCATTTCACGACCGAAGCCACGCATCAGGGATATATCGAGCCTCATGCCTGCCTCGCCACACTGGGCGCTGACGGAAAGGGCGATCTCTGGTGCTCCACACAGGGTCACTGGATCGCTCAGAAGACCTGCGCGGCGTTGCTTGGCCTTGAACAGTCAGCCCTGCGTGTGACCGCCTCCGAGATCGGTGGCGGGTTCGGCGGAAAGACGACGGTGTTCATCGAGCCCGTGGCGCTGGCGCTTTCGCGCAAGACCAGCCGACCCGTAAAGATCGTGATGTCGCGCTCGGAGGTGTTTCGGGCGACCGGCCCGACTTCGTCGACTTCGATGGATGTCCGGATCGGAATGAAGAAAGATGGTACCATCACGGCGGGACAGGGCGTATTCCGGTTACAGGGAGGGGCTTTCCCGGGCGCTCCCATGGAATTTACGGCCATGTGCGCCTTCGCGCCCTATAATCTCAAACATGTCCATCAGGTCGGATACGACGTGATCTGCAACCGCCCGAAACAGGCGGCCTACCGTGCCCCCGGCTCGCCGATGGCCGCTTTCGCCGTGGAAAGCGTAATCGATGAGCTTTGCAACCGGTTGGGCCTGGATCCCATCGAGGTCCGCCTGAAGAATGGCTCGAAGGAAGGCACGAAGGCGAGTTTCGGACCGACCTGGGACCGGATTGGGCTTATCGAGACACTCGAGGCGGCGCGGGACCATCCGCATTATTCCGCGCCGCTGAATGAGGGTGAGGGACGGGGCGTCTCCTGTGGTTTCTGGTTCAATCACGCCGGTGAGACGTCGGTAACGCTGGCGCTGTCGGAGGACGGTACCGTGCAGCTTATGGTCGGCACGCCCGATATCGGCGGTTCGCGCGCGTCCATGGCGATCATGGCCGCCGAGGAACTCGGGGTGCCTTATGATCGCGTCCGTGTCACCGTCGCCGACACGGCATCGCTTGGATACAATGACGTCAGCCATGGAAGCCGCGTAACCTACGCCAGCGGACTTGCGACTATCCAGGCGGCCCGGGATACCATCCGAAAACTCTGTGGACGCGCCGCGGCGAAATGGGGAATCGATCCGGAAGCCGTGGAATGGCGTGACGGCTGCGCGGTGCCGTCAGGGCCCAATGCCGGGGAGTTCGATCCGATGCCGATCGCTGATATCGCAGCCAGAATGGGCCGGACCGGCGGACCAATCGTCGGGCACTATGAAGTCACCCCGGAAGGGGCCGGAGTGAGCTTCGCGACTCACATCGTTGACGCTGCGGTCGATCGCGAGACCGGCGCGACGGAGGTAAGTCGCTATACCGTCGTTCAGGATGCGGGCAAGGCGATCCACCCTTCATATGTTGAGGGTCAGTATCAGGGCGGTGCCGCTCAGGGCATTGGCTGGGCTCTGAACGAGGAATATGTCTACGGTGACGACGGGCGACTCCAGAACCCGGGATTCCTTGACTACCGTATACCCGTGGCATCGGATCTGCCGATGATCGATACCGTTATCGTTGAGGTTCCCAATCCGGGCCATCCGTATGGAGTGCGTGGCGTCGGTGAGACCTCGATCTGTCCGCCGCTGGCGGCGATCGCGAATGCCGTCTCGAATGCCGCGGGCGTTCGGATGCGTGATCTGCCGATGCGCCCGGCACGGGTACTCGAGGCCCTCCAGGATCGGACTGGGGAATAGGACCTCCCCCGGAAGGTCCGGTGCCTCACGAACCGTTCGCTGTCCGGCCGTCCGCCCGACTTTCGGTGCGGCCGGGTATGCCCCGGTCAGGATCTCTTTGTACATACCTGTATCCGCGCAGGTCGCGCGAGGTCGGTACGTGACCTACAGGCCGCTCATAAAGGTCCATCTCTGGTCGGGCCTCCGGTCTTTGGCGGACGGTCGGGAGATCGTGGAGGTCCGGGCCTCGACCATCGCTCAGATGCTGGACGCGCTGGTCGTCGCCTATCCCGGCCTCGCGGAACCCATTGAGGCGGGCGTTTCCGTCAGCATCGACGGAAAAATCTATTCCCAGGGACTCACCCAGAAGGTGGCGGAGGAGAGCGAAATCTATCTTCTGCAGCGAATCAAGGGTGGATGAGGCTTTCGGGCATCACGGGCGTTGCTCTCGGACCGGGAAGGGGCGGACGGGGATCATTCGTTGCCTTGACGGCACGGGATTTCCAGTTCCGCCGCATTTTCGCTCGGCTTGCTCCGGGCGCACCGAAGGTAAGGGAACCCACCTGGGTATATTGAAAACGGCGGCCGCGGTGGGTCAGGGTCGAGGGATTCCGCTATGCCGTAATCCGGTGTCAGCGTCCGCGTGCGCCGGCCGTCGAGCCGTTTTCCTGCATTCGGCGGGATGAGGTGACTTGCTCGTCTCAGAATCCGACACTGTTTCCGCCTTTCAGTCCCAAAAGTCCGCGGGCTTGATCGGGGGTGGCCGCGCTCCGTCCCAGAGCCTCGATGATACCTCTGGCCCTTTCCACCTGCTGCGCGCTGGACTCCGCGAACTGTCCGGGACCAAGCCACAGCGAATCCTCAAGCCCGACCCGGACGTGCCCGCCCCGTGCGGCCGATGTCGCGGCGATTCCCATCTGGTTCCGCCCGGCGCCAAGCGCCGACCAGAGATACTCCGTACCGAATAGACGGTCCGCGGTTCGTTTCATGTGCGCGACGTCTTCGGGATGCGCGCCGATTCCGCCCATAAGGCCGAATACCGTCTGCACGAGGAACGGCGGTTCGACCAGTCCGCTATCAGCGAAATGGGCGAGGTTGTAGAGATGTGCGGTGTCGTAGCATTCGAACTCGAATCTGGTGCCCGCGCCACGCAGAGCGGTCAGTATGAATTCGATGTCCTCGAACGTGTTGCGAAAGATGATACCCTTGTCGGCGAGATAGTCGCGTTCCCAGTTATGTCGGAAGTCAGTGAAGCGGCCGAGCATGCCGAAAAGGCCGAAATTCATCGATCCCATGTTCAGCGAGGCGAGTTCCGGCTTCCATTTGGCAGCCGGGCGAACCCGTTCCATGACACTCATGGTCGGGGCGCCTCCCGTCGTGATGTTGATCACGGCGTCCGTCCGCTCGCGGATGGCCGGCAGGATCGGCGCGAAGGCCTCCGCTGACTGATCGGGACGACCGTTCTCCGGATTGCGTGCGTGAAGGTGTACCACCGCCGCGCCCGCCCGGGCCGCATCAACGGCGTGCTGGACGATTTCCTCCGGGGCCACCGGGAGGAAATCGGACATGGAGGGTGTGTGAATCGCGCCCGTAATTGCGGCTGTGATGATGCAGTGTTCTGACATTGTGTCTCTCCTCCGGGCGGAGACTGCCAGATTGACTTTGGCCATTCCAGAATATTTGCTGCCTGGATGGATCTTGAACTGACCGGACATCGTGTGATTCTCACCGGCGCGGCGGCCGGAATCGGTTTGGAGACCGCGCGCGCGTTCGTGGCTGAGGGTGCGCGGGTGGCTATCTGCGACGTCGACGGTTCGGTGGTGGCGTCGCTGGCGGACTCCGATCCCACGATACTGGCGTATGTCTGCGATGTCGCCGACCGGAAAATGACGGCGGAGTTCGTTGCCCGATCGACACGGAAAATGGGGGGTCTCGATACGCTGGTGAACAATGCCGGCATCGCCGGACCCACCGGACCGGTCGAGGATATCTCACCCGAGGAATGGGACCGGTGCATCGCGGTTTGCCTTACGGGCCAGTTCAATGCGGTTCGCGCCGCGGTGCCGTCTCTGCGCCTGAGCGGCAACCCGTCGATCATCAACATGTCCTCACTCGCCGGTCGGCTGGGCTTCAGGCTGCGCACGCCCTATGCGGCGGCGAAATGGGGTGTGATCGGCCTAACTAGGTCACTCAGCATCGAACTTGGGCCGTCCGGCATCCGGGTGAATGCCGTCATCCCCGGTCTGGTGGCCGGAGATCGGCAGAAGCGTGTGCTGCAGGCCAAGGCCCGGCGTCTGGGCAGCTCTTTCAGCGAAGTGGAGTCGCAGGCGTTCAGCTATACATCGATCCGCGAATACGTGACCCCGCGTCAGATCGCGGACCAGATCCTGTTTCTGGCGAGCGCGCGGGGGAGGACGATTTCGGGGCAGGCGATCTCGATCTGCGGAGATTCGCAGATGCTGGCCTAGCCGGAGTCCTTCCCATGGCCGTGACCGAGCGAATGGGCGCTATGGTTTCCGGCCGGGAGTTTGAGACGCCCTCCGGACATGTGCCGATATCCCCAACCTAAGCCAGTTCGCGCGGTATCGGATGTTTTGGACTGGACGGCGCGAAGGTGTGACGTTGTTATGGGAGGGGGAATTGCGGAAGACACGGGCGCGGGCCGCGCCGGTGAGCCTGTATACGCTTCTGGAGAAGTTACCGGACACCCATGAGAACAACGCTTCGTCACCGGCGGCGGGCGGAACAATTTCGTCACAGGGCCTTGGCGAAATACGGAGCGGGCATTAGGAGGGGCCCGGTAGGCAATCGAAAGGCGCGTATAATGGGCGGAACCTACGAACCTCCTGAAATCTGGACATGGCACAGCGAAAACGGCGGCAGATTCGCCAGCACGAATCGGCCGATCGCGGGGTCAACCCACGAGAGGCCGCTGCCTGTGGGCCGGCACCCGCACCAGCTTTACTCACTGGCAACGCCGAACGGAGTGAAAGTGACGGTCCTGTTCGAGGAACTCCTCTCTTTGGGTGTCGATGAAGCGGAATACGACGCGTGGTTGATCAGAATCGAGGAGGGTGACCAGTTTGGTAGCGGCTTCGTCAAGATCAACCCGAACTCCAAGATTCCGGCGCTGGTGGACCGATCCGGGCCGGAACCTGTGCGCGTCTTTGAGAGCGGGGCGATCCTGCTCCACCTTGCGGAGAAGTTCGGCAGGTTCATGACCTCCGATCCGGCCGATCGGCCCGAATTGCTGTCATGGCTTTTCTGGCAGATGGGGTCCGCCCCTTACCTGGGGGGCGGATTCGGGCATTTCTACGCCTATGCGCCCGAGAAATGGGAATATCCGATCAATCGGTTTGCAATGGAGACCAAACGTCAGCTGGACGTTCTGGACCGACATCTGTCAGGTAGTCGCTTCATGGCCGGCGCCGACTACACCATCGCGGACATAGCCATCTGGGCATGGTACGGACAACTGGCGTTGGGGCGGCTGTATTCGGCCGGCGAATTCCTCGACGTCGGGAGTTACCGACATGTCCAGCGCTGGGCGAAGGAGATCGACTCCCGACCGGCGGTTCGGCGCGGGAGAATGGTCAACCGGATATCCGGTGATCCGGAAATGCAGTTGCGCGAACGTCACGATGCGGGCGATTTCGATGGGGAAAGGGAGTGAATCTCCCGCCGCATCATATTCCAACGGAGGGAAATACCTCCTTGGCTGGCGAGCGAAAAACGAAGTCTCATCGAAGTCGATTCACCTGCATGTAGCTTAGCGCCTCTGCGACGGGAGTCAGCGAGCTTAGGATCGCCCGTAATTCGGCGAACGGCAAACACGGTCTGTCACGTTGATTCACGTGACGTTCGGAATCATCGGCTTTGAACTTCTCCGGATCAAGAAGCGTCCAAAGGCGGACGGAAGTCCCCGCGGTCCGCCATTGAAACTATGGGGCCCCACTGGTTCAACACCGTAATTTGGTGCGCGCGCGGTCGCTGATACCAACGATCCGGTTATGGAAGGGGTCCCATCCGGAGACCTTTCACTGGTGGCCCACGTTGATGTCGCCGACAAGTTTCGCGCCCCGTTCGGTCGTAAAGGTCTCCGCCGAGATCTTTGACGCCACCTCCGACTGTGGTCCCAGCGACAGGTTCTGGCACGCGACGCTGCCTTTCTGGCGGCCAAGGATGCTGATCGTCTGTGCCTTGATCATTCCGCTGACTTCACCTTTTTGGTCGATCGTCACCGACTTCGCGGTGATGTCGCCGATCACGCGGCCTTTCACGCTGATATCCGCGTTTTCCGACGTCATGTCACCATTGACGATCAGATCTTCTTCGATAACGGTATCCGACATTCATTTTTCTCCCAAGAAATCGCAGTAGGCCGGATCGGCCCGATGCGCGTCTTCGCGGCGGTTCATAGCATGGTCCGCCGGTTGGATGCGAGATCTATTTCGGGCATTCGCAAAGGCGACATGACGGCGCGGTCAATGCCTCGCGGGTAACGAAGCGAGCCGAAGTCGATCGGGTTTCCGGTGATCGGGTAGCGGCGCTTGGTTGAGTGGCCGAATGGGTCGTCCAACCCGTCCACGGCGAGGGTTTCCGCGACATCCCGCCGTCATCGCCGTAGATCGCGTCGTCGACGGATCCGTGCGTGCCGTCAGACCTTTGTGTCCCGATTCGCTGAAGCCGTCATGCCCCTACGGCGACCGGGGTCATTTCGGCTCACGCCTTCCTTGGAGCCATTCAGGGCTTTCCTCCTCGCGTCACTTGGTGTACGTGCGCGGCGCTCATGGGCCCGAATTGGATCGGGGCGCTTTCACGCCGTTCAGAGGTGCCCAGTGAACGGTGACAGGAAGACACGGGGTGACAGTGCGACGACACACCGGAGGGAGCGGGTCGTGCGTCTTTGTTGTGCTCGCGGTCCTCTGGAGTATGGATGGGGTCATTCGTTCCGCCGGTATGGAGTCCGCCCGTTTGTCTGTCGGGAAACCGCGCCTTGGCGCGTATACGTATAAGTGACTATGGACCTTGCCAATCGGGCTTTCTATAAGTGTTTTCGACCTTTGCCGCAGCCGCATCCTGAACCGCGCATCCGGCGTCCCGAGATATCGAGCCGCCGGAGCGGCATGCGATCAGTTAGGCGCCAGACCTGAAATAGAGTTCAAGACAATCCGCCCACGAGGACAATAGGCATGTGCGCCGATACGCCTGACTACAAAGATACGCTCAACCTTCCGGTAACGGAGTTTCCGATGAGGGCGGGACTGCCCAAGCGCGAACCTTCCTGGCTGGAAAGATGGGATAGGATCGGCATCTATGAGCGGTTGCGGGAAACCGCGGCGGGCCGTGAGCCTTTCGTGCTTCATGATGGTCCGCCCTACGCCAATGGCCACCTGCATATCGGACACGCGCTGAACAAGATACTCAAGGACATGGTGGTTCGTTCCCGGCAGATGATGGGAAGGGATAGCCGGTATGTTCCCGGCTGGGACTGCCACGGTCTGCCGATAGAGTGGAAGATAGAGGAACGGTACCGTGCCAAGGGGAAGGACAGGGACGAAGTCGATGTCGTCAGTTTTCGCCAGGAATGCCGCGCATTCGCCGAAGGCTGGATCGATGTCCAGCGCGGTGAGTTCAAGCGGCTGGGCGTCACCGGGAAATGGGACGTCCCATACCTGACGATGGACTTCCACTCCGAACGCGTAATCGCGGAGGAGTTCCAGAAGTTCCTGATGAACGGAATATTATACCAGGGGTCAAAACCCGTTCTATGGTCACCCGTCGAGAAGACGGCGCTGGCTGAGGCTGAGGTGGAGTATCACGACAAGGAAAGTTATACGATCTGGGTACTGTTTCCCGTGATTCACTCGGACCATCCGCTGCTGTCCGGCGCGAAGGTGGTCATATGGACCACTACACCCTGGACCATCCCGTCGAATCGCGGCGTGGTGTTCAGCGACGGGATATCCTATGGCGTCTACGAGGTGACCGGCCGGCCGGAGGAGTGTTGGGCACGGATCGGTGATAGGTACGTTCTCGCTGATCGATTGGCCGCCGACGCTCTCGCCAGGGCGCGGCTTGATGAATCGATGTATCGTCGGCTGGGCGACGCACCCGTATCGGCGCTCGCGAAAATCAGCCTCCGGCACCCGCTGGCTGAGGCGAGTGGAGCGGAAGGTGAATGGGACGCGCCGCGTGACTTCCGCCACGCCTCTTTTGTCAACGACGATGAGGGTACCGGGTTCGTGCATTGCGCTCCATCGCACGGAATGGAGGAGTTCGAGCTTTACCGCGACGCCGGGATGCTGTCCGATGTAATCACTTACAATGTCGAGGAGGATGGTTCCTTCCGTGCGGATCTCCCTATGTTCGGCGGTGCCCGCATCCTCAGGCCGAACGGTAAGGAGGGCGACGCGAACAAGAGGGTCATAGACGCGCTGATAAGCGCCCGGGGGCTGCTCGCGCGAGGGAATCTCAAGCACAGCTACCCGCATTCATGGCGGTCCAAGGCACCGCTGATCTACCGGAATACGCCGCAGTGGTTCGCCGCGATTGACCGGGCCGTCGGTGATGGCAGGAACGAATACGGAATGACGATCCGGGAGCGTGCGCTGGCCTCGATTGACGAACTTGTCCATTGGACGCCGATGACTGGCCGAAACCGACTCCATTCGATGATCGGATCAAGGCCCGACTGGGTGCTTTCGCGCCAGCGTGCCTGGGGCGTTCCCCTGTCGTGTTTCACGAAGAAAGGCGCGCGACCGGATGATCCTGATTTTCTTCTACGCGACCCCGGGGTTAACCTCAGGATCCTTGAAGCCTTTGAAAATGAAGGCGCGGACGCCTGGTATAGGCTCGGTGCCAAGGAACGCTTCCTTGGGGATGGCTATGATCCTGGCGAATACGAGCAGATATTCGATATTCTCGACGTCTGGTTCGATTCCGGCTCAACCCATGCCTTCGTGCTAAGGGATCGGGCGGACGGAACCTCCGACGGCATCGCGGACCTGTATCTGGAAGGTACCGACCAGCACCGTGGCTGGTTCCATTCGTCAATGCTGCAGGCCTGCGGAACAATCGGCCGTGCCCCTTATCGCGCCGTGCTGACCCATGGGTTCACGCTCGACGAAAATGGCAACAAGATGTCAAAGTCACTGGGTAACACCATAGGACCCGATGAGGTGGTCAGGCAATATGGCGCGGATATCCTGCGCCTTTGGGTCGCCCAGACGGATTATACGGGCGATCAGCGCATCGGGCCCGAAATCCTGAAAGGTGTCGCGGACAGCTACCGCCGTCTGCGCAACACTATGCGGTATATCCTTGGCAATCTTTACTGGTTCACCGAGGAGCAGCGGGTTGAGCCCACGGAAATGCCCGAGCTGGAACGATGGGTTCTACACAGGTTGGCCGAACTCGACCATCGGGTCCGCGCCGGATATACGGCTTACGACTTCCAGGGCGTGTTCCGCGCGCTTTTCGACTTTGCGACGGTCGACCTTTCGAGCTTTTATTTCGACATCCGGAAGGACGCGATCTATTGCGACGGGCCTTCCTTACGGAGTAGGTCGGCGCGTACCGTCCTGGATATCCTCTTCCATCGGCTTACCACATGGTTCGCGCCGGTTCTCGTTTTCACGATGGAGGAGGCATGGCTTGAGAGATTTCCGGGAGACGCCTCCTCCATTCATCTCGTTGACATGCCCGACACTCCGGCGGATTGGCTTGATGAGCCACTGGCGCGGAAATGGGCCGCGGTTCGGAGGGTACGCTCCGTCGTAACCGGCGCCCTGGAGATCAAACGGCGGGAAAAGGTCATCGGTTCCTCTTTGGAGGCGGCACCGGTGGTCCATGTCGAGGATCCGGAGATCCTGCAGGCGGTAAGATCGGTGGATTTTGACGACGTATGCATCACTTCTGACCTTACGCTGACATCCGCTCCCGCGCCGCGTGAGGCTTTCCGGCTGCCCGATGTCGAGGGCGTCGGCGTGGTTTTCGAAGCCGCGGATGGCAGGAAATGTCAGCGTTGCTGGAAAATCCTTCCCGATGTCGGAGCGTATTCCCATCCAGAGGTCTGCCGCCGCTGCAATGAGGCGTTAGGTTGAGGTTTCGCGGTTTCTGCTGGCGCTACGTCCCGGCCGGCGGTAGCCGGCGGGACGCTGCACAGTCAGGAAGGGGGAACCCCATACAGTTCCCCGCGAAACCGGCGCACGGAGGGCGCCGGTGCGTTCCCCGCCGCCGGAGCGGACATAAAGACCGGAAGTCGCGGGCCCGGACGCCCTTCCGGTTTCGTGACCGGCAGACGGCAACAAAGGCGACCGTCCCCGGAGCGCCGCAATATGTTGGCCCCATCGGAAGGTTTGTACGAAGGATTACTCCAAGTGGGAATTTTGGGCGAAAGTTCCAGGCCCCGGCCGCGTGCCGTCCGGGGGGGGCATCGAACGCATCCATGCCCAATCAGGCGGTATGTCCGTCGCTCCGGCCCGGCTTGACCGGGGCGGCGGGAGCGCCTAGGTTCGATTTATGGGCGACGCGCCGGACATTCACGAACTCGCTAGGTAGGTCGCCGTTCTGGAGGAACGCATGAAAACGATGCACGCCGAATACGAAGGCGCGCTGGACCGGCTGCGGGCCGATATGGAGCGCCGCGACGCGGATGCGGCGAAACGGGACAAGGACAACCTGCGCTGGCAGATCGGTCTCTGGATCGCCGCCGTCGTCATCCTGGGAGTCCTGATCCGGCTGTAAGGCCCCATCGGAAGGTTTGGGCCAAACTCCCGCGGCGATATCCCTGTCGGCACGCCGTGGCCGTGGCGCGGTGGAGCTGTGAAGACAGGGGAATCAGCCCCGGGAAACCGGGGGCGTTACTCGGTCAATCACCGTTCCGTTCGGTGAGCACCTGCTGCGCAAGCCCCGCGAACACCAGATATAGGGACGTCATCACAAGACCCCAATGCGCCCAGCTCTGTGGGTGGAAATCCACCCATGCCGCCCAGGTCGCGAAAAACGTCCAGGCTAGGGCCATCGGAAGCGTAACGGCGCGCCAGCGCCTGGTCCGTATCGGGTGAACGAACCTGAGCGGCGCGAACATCGCGACCGCCAGGACCGTAACGATGAAGAGGATGACCCAGAAATCAGGCTTCAGCGCGAACAGAACGATTACCACCATGTTCCAGCAGCCGGGAAATCCGGCGAAGGAATTGTCCTTGGTCTTCATGCGTGTGTCGGCGAAATAAATGACTGAAGCGAATGTGATCAGGATGATCGCGATCCAACCCGTCCATCCCGGCATTAGACCCGACTTGAACAGCGCATAGGCCGGTATAAACACATAGGTAAGGTAATCGATGATCAGGTCCATCAGAACGCCGTCGTATTGCGGCGCGTTGTACTTGACGCGATATTTTCTCGCCAACGGGCCGTCCAGACCGTCGACCGCGAAAGCCACGACCAGCCAGACAAACATGAGATCCCACTTCTCCTCAACCGCCGCGAGCATGGCCAGCATCGCCAGTACCGCGCCGGTTGCGGTAAGGAAATGAACGAGCAGCGCCTTAAAACGATCGGTCATGAAGCAGGAATGGACGAATTGCGGCCCCGGTGCAATTGGCTGCGCCGCGCGGTCGGCTTGCCGCCGATATCAGTGACCTCCGGCCGCCGGCTCGGAAAGGCTGGGGGCGCGGATGAATGCGTCTGGCCGGCCAAGTGAGGTGTTCCGCGCTAACCGGCACGGGGATGGGCGGCTTCGTAGACCTCCATTAACCGTTCGGCACTGACCGAGGTGTAGGCCTGGGTCATCGAGAGAGTGCTGTGACCCAGAAGTTCCTGGATCGTGCGAAGGTCGGCACCCGCGGCCAGAAGATGTGTGGCGAAGCTGTGTCGCATCGCGTGGGGAGTGGCCGTAGCCGGAAGACCCATCTGCATCCGCGCCGCCTGCACGACTTTCTGCACGAGACGGGCCCCGAGCCGGCCGCCACGCGCGCCACGGAAAAGCGGAACCCCCGACCTGATGGGATGGGGGCAGAGATGCACGTAATGGTCCACCGCGAGTCGCCCCACCGGAACAACCGGCACTATCCGTTCCTTGCCGCCTTTGCCGATGATCCGTAGGGTCTCGCCAAGTGGATAGTCGGCGCCCGTCAGGCCAAGCGTCTCTGAAATCCTGAGACCGCAGCCATATAGCAGGGTAATTACGGCCGTATCCCGCGCCGCGATCCATCTTTCCTTCGACTGTAGCTCGACCGTGTCGATCATCCCCCGCGCCGCCTCTTCGGAAAGAGGGCGTGGGAGCTTTTTCTCGAAACGTGGACTGCGGGTCGCGAGGATGGCCGTGGCGTCAAAGCCGTCACGGTGGGCAAGCCAGGCGATGAAGTTCTTTACGGCCGACAGTGCCCGTGCCAGCGAGCGGGCGGAGACTCCACGTCTGCGTTCGGACGCCATCCAGGATCGCATGTCGGAGATGCCGACTTCCTGAAGCCGCGCGGGTCCCGCGGCGCCGCCGAAATGTCCTGACATGAACGCGAGATAGCCCGCGACATCGCGACGGTAGGCATCGATGGTGTTTGGCGCCAGCCCGTCAACGCCCTTCAACCAGTCCAGCCATTTCTCCAGAATGTCGGCCATAGCAGCGGAGATCACGATTTGGTCCTCGAAAGCGGTTTGTGGTTCACGGTAGAAGGCGACGCAGGGAACGCTCGACCGCGTCGGCGAGAAACGCCAGGAGATCCGTTCCCTGGGAGGGGTCGAAATAGCCAGCGGTTTCCGAGCCGATGGCAAGCAGCCCCCGTGGCCGCTTCTCGCCCAAGTCAAGCGTCAGGCAGGCTTCGGACCTGATCTCGTGGTTAGAGGAATGGAAGACAGCCGTATTGCCCGATAGGGTTGCGTGGAGCGTTATCCTGCGAACGGGAATTTCCCGGCCGCGCGTCAGATACTCGTTTATGAAGCCCGGCTTGACGAGTGTGATAAGGCTACCGAGACTTCTGATAACCGGTGCGACGGGATGCGTATCCGTCTCCATAAGCAACTGCAGGGCCTCAACCCGAAGGATTTCCGGCATTTCGTCACGTAAACATGTCAGGAAGCTCTTGAGGGTCACCGGTTCCATAAGCTTCAGGACCGCCCTATGGATTTGCTTGGTTCCGCTCAGGTTCTCATATGCCGCCGCGATTACGTCGCTGTGGGTCTCCTCGAGACGTTCCAGCCGCGTTTCGAGTCGGTCTATCGCGATGCCGCGAAGGTCGACGATGTTGTCTCCGGCAGCCTGGTCGCTGGCCTCGATCAACGCGCGCATCAAGTCCGTGTCTTCCAGAACCAGTCCTGGATTCGACAGGATCCGCTGCTTGAGATCGTCGACGTCCGCCGTGCCAGTACGCTTCATGACCGCCTCACTCCCAGTTTCCCGCCTGTGGTCATTCGCCTGACCTCAGATTATTTTCTGGCCCGTCTTCTCCCAATCGGCCAGGAACGCGTCCAATCCTCTTTCGGTGAGTGGATGATCCGCCATCCGTTTGATCACCTCCGGCGGCGCGGTCGCCACGTCAGCTCCGATAAGCGCCGCCTGGCTCATGTGATTCGCTGAGCGGATCGATGCGGCGAGTATATTCGTTCTGAAATCGAAATTATCGTAAATTACGCGGATATCGGAGATCAGCTGCATTCCGTCGAGGTTGATGTCGTCGAGCCGCCCAATGAACGGTGAGACGAACGTCGCGCCCGCCTTCGCGGCGAGAATGGCCTGGTTTGTCGAGAAGCAAAGGGTGACGTTTACCATTCGGCCTTCGTCGGCAAGCGTTCTGCATGCCCTCAGTCCCGCCCAGGTGAGGGGAACCTTGATGGCGATGTTGGTCGCTATCTCCGCGAGTTCGCGTCCCTCCGCGATCATTCCGGCCGCGTCGGTCGCTACGGTCTCCGCGCTCACGGGACCGTCGACGATAGCGCAGATTTCCCTTGTCACCTCCCTGATGTCACGACCGGACTTCATTATCAATGATGGATTGGTGGTAACTCCATCGGCCATACCGAGTTCATTGAGCTCCCGGATTGAGTTCACATCTGCGGTATCCACGAAGAATTTCATCAGGCACGTCCCGTTCATCAAGCCTTTCGACCGGCAAGCCAATACACCAGCGTATACGATACTTGTAAAGGGAACGGCATCGCGGGGCCAGTAC
>JAPOUP010000146.1:7792-15911 GCA_026708635.1 Rhodobacter sp. | reverse complement strand
TCTAGCCAGTTTACCGGCCATCTCCATAAACTGGTTGCAAGTTATCCCGAACAATCTATAGCTAGTTTATCGAACAAAACAATAAACTAGCTACAGGCACTCAAGTTGGATCCTCAAACGAATCCATATGCCCCTGGCGCGGGAACACCTCCTCCCGAGCTGGCTGGTCGTGACGCAATATTGGACGAAGCCAAAACAGCTATACAGCGCAACCGGCTAGGCAAGTCTTCAAGAAGCTTCATTTTTGTCGGGCTTCGGGGTGTCGGCAAGACCGTGTTGCTCAACGAAGTTCAAGCCATCGCTGAGGAGGATGGCGCTCTGACCGACTTCCTTGAGGTCAGCGCAAACGAGCCACTCTCCGTTAGTATCATCGGCACTCTGCGCTCGGTGCTGTTGAAGCTCGACCGGGCCAGAGGGGTCAGCGAAAAGGTCAAGAAGGGTCTTCGTATTCTCAAGAGCTATGTTGGTGCCATTAAGATCAAATTCGAAAATGTAGAATTCCCTGTCGATGTCGACGCTGAGTCTGGCACTGCCGATAGCGGCATGCTGTCACGTGATCTGGCCGATCTCTTCATCGCCACCGGCGAGGCCGCGAAAGCCCGCGATACCGCGATCGTCATCCTGATTGATGAGTTCCAGAACTTATCGGACGAAGACTTCGAAGCTTTGATTATGGCGATCCACCGCACCGATCAAAAGCAGCTGCCACTGATGGTTGTCGGCGCAGGCCTGCCGCTCCTCATTAAGCTGACAGGAGACGCGAAGTCCTATTCCGAGCGCCTCTTTGACTATCCGGAGATCGGTCCTTTGGACGAGATCGAGGCCCGCCGTGCTCTGGTCGCACCGGCCGAGGAGGCCGAAGTAGAATTCGAGAACAACGCAGTCGGCCACATCATAGATCGCACACAAGGCTACCCATACTTTCTGCAGGAATGGGGCTACCAAGCCTGGAACTGTGCTGAAGGATCGCCAATCACTGCCGATGATGTCGGAAAGGCCGAAGAGCGGGCAGTAGAACGTCTCGACAAGAACTTCTTTCGATCGCGCTACGAACGTCTGTCTGATCCCCAAAAAACCTATCTGCGCGCGATGGCGCGGCTTGGGCCAGGTCCTCACAAAACCGGTGATGTCGCTGATGTTCTGGGCAAGACCTCGTCCCAGCTTGGCCCCACGCGAGAAGCACTCATCACGAATGGGATGATCTACAGCCCGAAATACGGATATGCCGTATTTACGGTTCCCTTCTTCGACGAGTTCATGCGGCGGGCCAAGCCGTGAGTCCGCTCTATTTTGATTTCGCCGCATCGACACCGCTCGCTCCGGAAGTTGCCGACGTCATGGAGCCCTGGCTGCGCGGGCTATGTGGCAACCCCCATTCGGACCACCTGAACGGCCTCGCAGCTGCCAACGCTGTCGAGCTGGCTAAGGATCAGATCTCGTCGCTATTGAGCTGCGGCCCGGAGGATATCATCTTCACGTCTGGCGCGACGGAGGCGAACAATCTGGCGGTGAAAGGCGTGCTCCTGTCCAACAATATTCCCGGCCGGCATTTGATCGTCAGTGCGATCGAGCACAAATGCGTCTTGGAGGCGGCCCGACATCTTGAGGATTCTGGTTTCGATCTGACAATCATCCCGCCAGCGTCTGACGGGCAGATAAGGATTTCCGATGTCTCTACTGCGATGCGCGACGACACAGTTCTTGTCTCGGTCATGGCAGTCAACAACGAAACCGGCGTCATCCAACCTTTCCGAGAGCTCGCGAAACTCTGCGAGGCTCGCGGCGTCTTGTTTCACACCGATGCGGCGCAGGCGGTTGGACGATTGAAGATCGACTTCGCTGACCTGCCCAACACACTTCTCAGTGTCTCCGGCCATAAGCTCTACGGACCGCAAGGCATCGGAGCACTCATCGCGCCTCGGGAAATCCAGCAACGGATGACGCCGCTTTTCCATGGCGGAGGGCAACAGGGCGGTATTCGCAGCGGAACGGTGCCGACCGCTTTATGCGTTGGATTGGGGAGAGCTACGTTGCTCGCAAAAGAACTTCAGAACGAAGATCAAGCGCACCTCAACCACATTCGTTCCAAGTTCTTAAACTTGTTGCGCGAACGCGGCTGCGCCCCGGAGGTAAATGCCGACACCGAGACCGTGCCTGGTATAATGAGCCTCAGATTTTCGGAGATCGATGCGGCCGAGTTGGTGCTAACTATTCAGAAAAAGGTATCTATATCAATGGGTTCAGCCTGCAATGCAGGATCCATTGAGCCATCTTATGTGCTGCGTGCCATGGGCCTGCCCACCTCTCACGTCAACGAAAGCGTTCGGATCAGTTTCGGGCGGACCACCGCCGAAGAAGACATCGTTCAGGGTGTCGGTGTGCTCGTCGCCGGCATCAGGAGAATTCGCGAACGCGCCGAAAGCACCGCGGCAATCTCCGGCCACCGTTTCAAGTTGCCACTTTCAACTGGAGAGAATCTCCAGTAAGATATAGACATGCTTCGAGGACCACTGAACGACCCCGCCGTCAAAACCCGATTTGCCGGCCACGAGACCTTCCCCCTTCGACGCCTTTGGTTGCGTAAGGCCTATGAGGCTGTGCGTGAAGATGAAAAATCAAATCAAATCAATACATTCGACAAAAACTACGGGATTGTCCGGTTTGGCGTTGGCAAAAATATGGTGGCGGCCATCCGCCATTGGGCTCAAATATTCCGCGTTATCGAAGAAGATGGCGAGAGCGGTAACTACCGTGTGAGCCGCTTAGGACAGCGCATATTTGACGAGGAGACCGGCCTCGACCCTTACATGGAGAGCATTTCCACGATTTGGTTGCTGCATTGGTTCGTCGCCAGCGATTTTGAACGAGCAACCACATGGTTCTATGCCTTCAATCATCTCAATGCGCAGACCTTTGATCGCGACGGTCTGACTGAGTCTTTGGGTCTGTTGTGCAAGCGCCTTGAGCGATCGCGATCATCGACGGCGACATTGAAGCGAGATGTGGAGTGCTTTGTACGCTCCTATGTTGCGAAAACCGGGGCAGGTGCCATCGACGACCAAATTGAGACGGTACTCGGTGAACTGGGCCTGATCAAAGAAGTGTCGTCACGTTCATTCGAGTTTCGGCGAGGTGCCAAACCCACGCTGCATGATGGCATCTTCCTTTTCGCTCTGGAGGAGTTTTGGCAAAGCTGGGCACCGAAGCAATCTACCCTGTCTGTAGAGGCGATTGTCTATGAGCCAGGATCGCCCGGCAGGGTCTTTAAGCTCGACGAGCATGCTGTGGTCGATCGCCTTGTTGCGATCGATACCGCCTCGCAAGGAGCTTATGCTTGGTCCGATACGGCGGGTGTGCGCAATGTCGCCCGCCGGAAAGATGAGGTGGACCCTCTCAACTTCTTACCCGCCGCCTATGACGCTCAGACGTCTCAGGAGGCTGCATGAGCCGCTCATCTTTGCTCAGTGAGGTCGTTTCCGTCGAACGGCGCTTTCAGCGGTCAATCCGGCTCGATGCTGATCTTGGCCAGCCGGACCCGCTATTGGGCTATGTCGCCCACGAAACGTCGAAAACGACTCTCGCCACGACTCTGAAACTCGTCGCCAATCGACAGGGGGCTTTCACCTGGACTGGCCCTTACGGTGGCGGCAAGTCCAGTCTTGCCTTGATGTTCGCATCATGTCTGCATGCTCAAAGGGACATCCGCAAGCTCGCGCGCGATACGCTCAAAGACGTCGAAGGCGCCAATTCCTTTTTTAAGGACGTGTCCGACGATTGGCTGACCGTGGCGATTACGGGCCGAAGAGGCGACCCTGTCGCCGATCTTCGGGGTCAATTATCGAAAGCTGTTGCGGACGCGCCCGGTAAGGCGCGAACGAAACGGTCACGGGCCGAAGATGCTTCCGGACGCGATGTGATCGAGCGACTGACGAGAGAGGCCGATGCGCGCTTTGATGGCGGCGTCCTCGTGATTATTGACGAGATGGGCAAATATCTCGAAGGAGCCGCAGATCGCGCCGTTGACATTCATTTCTTCCAGGACTTGGCGGAAGCAGCCAATCGCAGTGACGGACGGCTCATTGTCATTGGAATTCTGCACCAGGCATTTGAGCGGTACGCCGAGCGGCTTGGGTCGCGCACCCAGGATGAATGGGCCAAGATTCAAGGCCGCTACGTCGACATCCCTGTCATCACGGCGATTGATGAGGTCATTGATCTGCTAGGCAAGGCAATCTCAAGCAGTCTCGATCACAAGAAAGGCCTTAAGACGGCCAAAGAAATTGCGAACGTCGTGTCGGTGCGTAGGCCGGGCACCCCCAGCGATCTTGCCGAGCGTCTCGATCAATGCTGGCCCCTACACCCCGTCGTAGCCGCGCTTCTGGGGCCGATCACGCGCCGCCGGTTTGGCCAGAACGAGCGGAGCCTCTTCGGATTTCTTGCCTCTGCGGAACCTGGAGGGTTTACAGAATTTCTGCAACGCACCGACGTTGGCGACGGGTGCACCTATGAACCGGCAGATCTTTGGGACTACCTTCATCTCAATCTTGAAGCGGCGATCCTAGCCTCGAGCGACGGACATCGGTGGGCGCAGGCCGTCGATGTCATCGAGCGATCGCGCCAAAGTGGCGACGCTCTATATGAACGGGTCGCGAAAACCGTCGCAATCATTGATCTCTTCCACAACGGCTCAGGCGTTGCCGCAGAACTGTCAGCGATTGCAGCCTCTATTTCGGGCGCAAACAAAGACGATGTCCATAATGCGCTGGACCACTTAAGCCAAAGCTCTTGCCTGGTGTTCCGTCGCCATCTCGATGCCTACGCAATCTTCGCGGGCAGTGACTTCGATATTGACAAGGAAGTTGCCGCACGCCTCGAAAGCACAGAGTCGCTCAATGTTGCCACTTTGAGCCGCCTTGCGGATTTGCGTCCGATCCTTGCCAAGAAGCACTATTTTGATATGGGGACGCCCCGTTGGTACGATGCAGAACTGGTCGAGCTGACGCTGGATGGTATTCCGGCCAAGGCGCTCATGCCCAGTGCAGGATCTGCCGGCAAATTTGTTCTAGCCTTGCCGTCGCTCGATCTGACCGTCGACGAGGCCAGGGTCGAGCTTGAGCGGCAAGGAACCGTGACCTCTGCCAATCTGCCCGTTGTCGTCGGCCTACCGAAGAACTTTGAAACGATCCGTGCGCTTGGACGTGAACTTGCCGCAACCGCAGACGTTCAATGTGACAGTCCGGAGCTTGAGGGTGACACGGCCGCCCGTCGTGAAATGCAGGCGCGCCTGAGTGCGCTACACACCAATCTGGAGGAGGAGCTTAGGATCGCATTCGCTAGTGCTGAATGGTCCCTAGGCGGCAAAACGCTGCCATCGGCCGACGACATGTCAAGGCTGTCAAGGTTGGCAAGCGAGTTGGCGGAGACGACGTTCAGTGAGGCACCAACCATACGGTCTGAACTCATCAACCGCCAGCGGCCTTCGAGTAATACCAACGCCGCCCTGCGCGCGCTTCTTCACGCGATTGCCAATGCGGACGGTGAACCCAGTTTTGGAATAGAAGGTTACCCGGCCGAGCGCGGGCTGGCGTGGACTGTGCTCGAGGCAACAGGCCTTTATCAGAAGACTGACGGGCAGTGGCGATTTGTTGTCCCGACGAAGCGCCACAAAGCGCCATTCAGAACGTTTGCGTCGCTGTGGAAAGAGGCGGACCGCCTTGTTGAGCAAGACGCGCAGGTCACGTTTCAAGAGATTTATGATGCCTGGGAGCGACCGCCTTATGGACTCCGCCGCGGTGTCATGCCGCTCCTTGCTATCGCCTATTTCAAGTCGCGACGCGATCGAACGGCGATCTATGTCGAAGGCGTTTTTCAGCCCAGCCTGACCGATCTGGTGATGGACATACTGCTACAGGATCCCAAACAGGTGTCGATGCGCGGCGTGCGCCAAGACAAATCTAGCGGTAAGGCGCTGGAGATTCTGGCCAAGCGTGCGGGAGAGCTTGTTGGCTGGGCTCCGGCCGCCGAGCCGCTCCCTGTTGCGCAGGCTTTGGTCGAGTTTGTCTTCACCTTGCCAAACTGGTCCAAGAAAGCCCAGGCCGCGATATCCAAACAGACTTTGGACGTGCGACGCATCCTGATTGACGCAGACGATCCTCATCAGCTGTTTTTCGTCGATCTGCCGAAAGCCGTTGGGGCGAACGGGACAGCCGCAGCTGGCAAGATATCAGACGCGTTGGGAGAATTGCAAAACGCCTATCCGAAGATGATCGGCGAATTGATGCAAATCATGCTGAAGAGCCTCAAACATAACGGTGGCGATTTGGTTCCACTCCGCAATCGGGCCTCCGCGATCAAGGGAATGGCGGGTGACGATCTCAAATTGAACGGCTTCATCACTCGCCTTGCCGAGTTTGACGGGTCCACAGAGAAGATGGCCGACATCTGCGGCTTGGTGACCAGCTCGCCGGTCTCAAGTTGGCACGATCTTGAGCCGAGCCGCGCAGGGTTGCAGCTGTCGGACTATGCCTACCGGTTCCGCCGGGTTGAACTCTTTGGAACTGGTCTCGAGGAGCCAACACAAACCGCCGTGATGGTAATGGCCGGGGTCGGAGAAACCGAGCGTAGCGTCATCCGGAGAGCGCAGGTGTCACTCGATGCGAAGGCCGAACTTGAGCCCGTGATCCAGAAAGTCGGGCATATCCTTGATGCGGCGCAGCTTGATCAGGACCTCCTGTTAGCGGTTTTGGCGGAGGTTGCGCAGCGCAATCTCGAAAGCGACGGGGAAAACGACATCAGCGTACCGCTTGTGTCCGAGGAAAGAGCAGAACAATGACAAAGGAAATTCATGTCCTTGGCCTCTCAGGAGGCCGAGACAGCGCCGCGCTTGCGGTCTGGATGCGGGAGAACAGACCCGATCTCGATATCAACTACTTCTTTACAGACACGGGTAAAGAACTCGATGAGGTCTACGACTATCTCGGTCGGCTCGAAGGCTTTCTGGGCAAGCCAATCACCTATCTCAATCCCGGCCGCGATTTTGACTTCTGGTTGAAGGAGTATGGCAATTTTTTACCTTCGCCACGGACCCGTTGGTGCACGCGCAAACTGAAGATCCACCCCTTCGAACAGTGGTTGCGTCCGGAACTCGAGGCAGGAACGCGCGTGCATAGCTATGTAGCAATTAGAGCAGACGAACCGGAAAGATCCGGAATGATCGCCACGCACCCCAATATGTCTGTTCATTTTCCACTTCGCGAAGCCGGTTTGAACAAGGCTGCGGTGATCGGCCTGCTGGATAGCTCAGGCCTTGGGTTGCCTGCCTACTATCGCTGGCGGTCGCGCAGCGGGTGCACCTTCTGTTTCTACCAGCAGAAGATCGAATGGGTGCGATTGATGCGCGAGCACCCTGACGCGTTTGAAGAGGCCAAGAGCTACGAGAAGACCGCACTCGAGCATGGGTCTCCTTTCACATGGACTGAACGTGAGTCACTCGAGGAATTGTCCAGGCCCGAGCGCGTCGCGCAGATTGAAAAGGATTATGAGGCAAGGGTTGCCCGTCTGAAAGCACGCAAGCCTGTCAATGCCCTACGCGCACGCCTCACCGATGCGGACATCGATGAGGCATATGGTGTTGATGAGGCCGACGCTTCCTGCCTCGTTTGCCACAAGTAGTGACCGAGTTCAGGTCTTGTTGGCCAACGCATGCTCTGTTGTGAAAGTGTCGCCTTCGACCGGCACCGGCAGGTCTTCTGGCGTTTCGGCCTTGCCGTCGCTTTCGAGCCACTCCTCGACATCGTGGCCACGGGCGATATTGAACCGCTTCCAGATACCGAATTTGAAAGCAGGCGACAACCGGTCGGCGGCGATCAGGTAAACCAGTAGGTCCGCCATCCGGCGCTTGGCATCGCGCCCGGCGTCAATCGTGCCGTTTTGCTTGATGATAATCCCGCGCCACATATCCGCGTCCATCGACCAGCTCGGGATCTTTACCGCACGCGCCACCGCATCCTTTATCTTGAGTTTACCCTGCTCTGAAGTTCCCGTTCGGAGTAGCGCTTCGATCAGGGCGAGCTGTGATGCCGGTTTGAAGAGCAACGACGTGGGCGCAGTATCATCCCGC
>JAPOUP010000146.1:0-7387 GCA_026708635.1 Rhodobacter sp. | reverse complement strand
GTTTTCATGTCGGACTCGTGCTCAATCAATACGACACACACCTCGTCGTTGACGATGTTGTTGGCACTTTCGCCGACATGCTTCCCGTCGCGGATATCGCGAAGCGCCAAATACCGGTGCTGACCATCGAGGACGACAAGCTTTCCGCCGTCGATTGATACGAAACCCATTTTTGGGGCCGTACCCTTGTAGGCTGCCGGGATCTTGTTTGCGAACTCGGTCACGGGTTCAAAGTCGACACTGCCTTGCCAGATCAAGACGATAATCGATCCGAAAAAACGGTCCCCGTTGTTCGCCAGATACGGGACGAGCTTGTCGCGAATGCGGTTCATATCGGGTTCGCGCTGCATCTTTTCTTCAAGACCCATATTCGCCCACTCATCAAGATCGCTGGGGGGCGTTACGGAGCTCAGGAGATCGCTGACGCGCATCGTTGCTTCATAGAAGATGGTGTTTCCGAGTTGGCCTTTGATGGCCGGGATAAGAGTTGCCATGATAAATCTCCTTTTAGATTAGCTTGTGGGGATCAGACGGTTGTAGGCGGGCTGAAGCCAAGCGATGAGCCAGGATTCCAGCTGCCCGGTTTCCTCGGGGGTTGTGGTCCTGATCCAGGAGAACCGCATCTCCCCGAACGGCTGGTTCAGAGCGACGAAGAGGTAGGGGTTCGACTGGCGGAGCCGGTGTTCATCAAAGCGGCGCTGCAGATCGTTAGACTGGCCCACATACAGGACACCGCGAAGATCGTGGATGAGATAAACGCCCCCTTCTTCGGGAACGAGCTGCCGCTGGATTCCGCGGAACAGCACGGTCCCATCCACGTCGATTTCACCGGAATGAGAAAGAAATGCCTCGCGGCGGTCACGGGGCGAGCGCCAAGCCTTGTTGAGGGAGGGAGATGGCAACACGACAAGTCCTTTCACGGCTCAGGAAAACAAACTCTATGTTTGCAAAGATAGATAATCTGTCTGCACAAACAATAGAAAATATATTGCAAACAAGAATTTCTAGCGATTTAAATAGTTGACAAATAAAGAGAGTCTCTGCCTTTTCAGTACATTGCGTCATGAGACAGGCTCGAAACGACTTGGTTGAGAATGGCAAAAAAACCAGCTCCTTCACGCATATCAACTATCTCAGCGCGTGTAAGCGACGAGTGTCGGCACGAATTTCGGGTGTTTTGCATGAAGAAAAGGACGACGATGCAGCTCGCTATCTGCCAGGCCCTAAATGCGTGGATGAAGAGCCATGGCCAGCCGGAGATTTTCGACGAAACCGAACTGCCAAGGGGCGCGGCGGCTCATCGGAGCCGTCGCTCATAATGAATGGTTTTGGAGGTTTCAACCGTAGCAGGGGACCAAGCGATGACCGTTTCCAAAGAAGCCTATGAGCAGAACTACCAGCAGTTCCGATCGTTTAACCAGATTATGTGGCAAATCCCGGTGCTTGCTATGACACTGACGGGCGGGCGCTCAGGGCGGCGCAGGACCTCTGTATCCGGATCGAATGCATCGCCTGTCCGACTGGATCATGATTACAGGGCCAAACACCCACCAAGAGCTATGTCCTGCGTCGAAGGTAGACGTAATACGCTCCCGAACCGCCGTGTCTGGGATGCGCTTCGGACAAATTCAGGACCAGCCGGGAAAGTGGCTGCGCGGAAAGCCAGTGCGGAACCTGACGCTTCAGAACACCTTCACGTGCCGGGCGCGATCCATCGCCCGAGCTATTCCTGCCCTTGCCCGTTATAACCAAGACCAAGCGGAACCCACTCGAATGAGCGTCCATGATGAAACGGCTAAGTTCGGGAAACGCACCCGCAGCGGTCATTCCGTGAAGGTCGATACTGTCCTCGGGGGTCAGCTTTCCGCGTCTCAGCCGTTCATTCGTCTTTAGGTCCATACGCAGCGGATGGGTCTGTGGGCGCTCCGATACTTTGAAAGTGTAGCCGTATGTCTGGCTATCGTTCGGGCTTCTTTCGCCTATCCGGAACTCCGGAATGGATTTGAGTACGGGCCTCTCCGGGACATTCCGCCCCGGTTTCAGGTTCGGTCTCTCTTTTTTTGGCGGTACCGGGTCCGGTCGTTCGGGATGCAGGGCCTTTGCATTGCTCTTGACCCGTTCCCATAAGCATACTTCCTCGGGGGTCAGAAGACGTGAGCCCTTGCTCCGCATACCGGGCTACTTCACGTAATGAAGCCGGACAGCGATCCCTTCCCGAACGGATGGTCTCGGTTCGCCCGGAAAATTCCGAATCGCGTGTGATGTCATTCGCATGTCGCGACGAGCTTCCAGTTCGGGTCACTCACGCCCATCCTGCGCATGAAAGTCCAGACGTCCTTCTGCCGCCTGATCTCGTTCGGATTGCCCTCGACGATCTCACCGGCCGAATTCCTTACGGTGCTGGTTAACTCGGCGACAAACCGCACGGTGATTTCGGCATCCCCGGTTGTCTGGTAGAATCTTGCCTCGGAAAGCGTCACTTCGCGAATTCCGACAAATTTCGCGTCTATTGACAGACCCTGATCCTCGCGTTCACCAACCACATCGACGAATGTCTGGTAAACCTCATCCCCCAGAAAGGGCGCGATGCTGTCAATGTCCCCCCGTTCGAACGACATGAGGATCATCTCGTATGCGCCTCTCGCCCCTTCAAGAAAATCGCCGACCGAAAACTCCGGCTCGACCAGCTTCATCTCAGCCATAGCCCGAGCCGAGTCGGAGTCCCTTTCGACATGGTCCGTTATGTCTGTGTCATCCTTGGTGTCATCTTCGATCGTCATCACCTCGGGACGCGTCGGCCGCTCGTCCCTGGGGGCGGCGACCCTCGGCCTCTCAAAGCCGTCACGCGTACCGAGAACGCTTCGAAGTCGCAGGATCAGGAAGACGGCAATTCCGGCAAGAACCAGTAGCTGAATGACGGCGTTACCCATGCGGACCCCCTTCCCGGTCGATGGATTTCTGCGATTGTCGCACATATCTAGGGATTACCCAAGGACAAGTCCACCTCAAGCCATGCATCATCAACGAGGTTACAATGTGGTTGTTCGCAATCTTTGTCGGAATCCCGATTCTCGAGATCGCGCTGTTTATCTCGATCGGCGGGGCTTTAGGTCTATGGCCAACTCTGGGAACCGTGATTCTCACAGCGGCGGCAGGGACCTGGCTTGTTCGCGCACAGGGTCTGGCCGCCCTGCAGGGACTGAGGTTGTCTTTCGCCGAACTCCGTGACCCGTCAGAACCCCTTGCGCATGGCGCAATGGTTCTGGTTGCCGGCGCTTTGCTTCTGACGCCAGGTTTTCTCACCGACGCCATAGGCTTCGCATTGCTGGTTCCGCCGGTCCGGGCCACTGTCCTGAAAATTATTGGTAGGCACATCCGCATAAGGTTTGGCCATGGAGCCGACGGGAGCCCCGGATCCCGGCGTTATCGCGGGAATTCCGACGCTGACATCATCGACGCTGACTTTAGGGACATTCCCGCGCCGGATAACGGATCAGGCGACGCGGGGCGAACCCAACGTTGAGGGCTGCGGCTCCATCCGTTAAGGTGGCTGGAGGCCGCAGGGAGATCCAGGATGGTAAAGAATGGCAGTGATGGACCCGAAACCGCGAATGAACCGCGGAAATCACCCAAAATCCAGATCCTGAGACAATATATCAGGGATTTCTCCTTCGAGAACATCATGGCGCAGAAAGGGGTGTCCGACGAGGTTACCCCGGAAATATCGGTGCAGGTGTCAATTGACGCAAAGAAGCGCGCCGGCGGATCTCAATATGATGTTCTATGCAAATATTCGGTCACGTCGAAAAACAGGGGCAAAAAGGACGAAACTCTGTTTCTCCTTGAACTGGAATATTGCGGACTGTTCCAGATCGAGAACCTGCCGGAACAGCAGCTGCATCCGTTCTTGCTGATCGAATGCCCGAGACTGCTGTTTCCATTCGCGCGTCGGATCGTGGCGGACATCACCCGGGAGGGCGGATTCCCGCCACTCAGTCTGGAATTGATCGATTTTGCCGCTCTTTACCGCCAGGCCACGAAAAAAGGAACGGACGAACTGGCGAAGTCAGGATCCTAAAGTCTATATTTTCGCCAAAGAGCCTTTTCTCCGAGACCACCAACAAACGCGTTGTGCGCCGCGGCTTCGGCCTTGGTGACTCTTGGCGGCAACTGACCGTCACGCGGACCGGGACGCCATTCGTCGGTTGACGCTTCGGTTCCATGTGCCGGACGCACCGTGAGCGCAAAGTCCGGTTGCCGTCCGCCGATTAGTTCCAGATAGACCTCCGCCAGTATTTCGCTGTCGAGCAGCGCCCCGTGACGCCGGGTCCGGGCAGAGTTGTCTATGCCGAACCTGCGGCATAGCGCGTCAAGTGAAGCGGGTGAGCCGGGAAATTTCCGTCGCGCGATAGCAAGCGTATCGACTACCACTCTGTCCGCCAGCTGTGGCCGGTCTATCCAGCGGAGTTCGGCGTTTATGAAACCCATGTCAAACACCGCGTTGTGGATTACGAGCCCGCTATCGCCAAGAAATTCGAGCAGGTCGTCGGCAATATCGACGAATCGGGGCTTGTCTGAAAGAAACGCGTTGTCCAGACCATGGATTTCATAGGCTTCTTTGGGCACGGAACGGTCAGGATTGATGTATTGGTGATATGTGAGGCCGGTAGGAATATGGTTCAGCATCTCGACCGCGCCGATCTCGACAAGTCGGTGACCGGCCTCAGGTTCAATGCCTGTCGTTTCAGTATCAAGCGCGACCTCACGCATTTTCCAGCTTTCCCTTTATCTCCTGAAGGCAGGAACGCACGGCGGCCAAGGCTCCCTCAAAAGTTTCCGTATCGATGACATAGTCGGCGCGGGCCCGCTTTTCCGCATCCGGCATCTGGCGCGATAGCAGAAGCTCGAACTCAGCCTCGGAGATGCCCTTACGTTCGAGGACACGATCGCGCTGAACGGCATATGGAGCGGAAACGACAACGACCGTATCCACATCTCTCTCGCCTCCAGTCTCAAATAGAAGTGGAGTGTCAAGGACAACCATATCCGAAGCCGAAGACATTATGAATGCCAGTCGGTTCGTCGCGACAAGCGGATGCACGATGTCTTCGATAGTCGCCAGGGCGGCGGGATCCTCGGAAATCCAGCGCTTGATTGCCATCCGGTCCACTGCATCGTTTTCTATCGCCCTGGCCCGAAGCCGTCGAATCGGCTCCACCGCCGCTCCTCCCGCACCGTACAGTCCGCGAACCGCTGCATCCGCATCCCAGACGGGAATACCCTCGTCCGCAAACATGCCCGCAGTCGTTGTCTTGCCCATACCGATCGACCCTGTCAGTCCGATCCGAAACGGCCGCCGCCTCATCCCAGAAGTACGCGGCGCGTCTCCTCATCGACATCGGGACGTGTGTTGAACCATCTTTCGAATGCAGGCGCGGCTTGGTACAGTAACATCCCAAGGCCATCCACCGTTACGCAACCCAATTTCGCCGCATATTGAAGAAGTGGCGTCCTGAGAGGGGTGTAGACAAGATCATTTACAACCGTGTCCGGCGAAAGCGCGGCAAGCGGAACCTGGAAATCCGGCCTGCCTTCCATGCCCAGCGAGGTGGCGTTCACGACAAGTTTGGCGCCCGCCATCATTTTCCCTGCCTGCAGCCATTCGAACACTCTCACCCTCGCGCCGAATTCGGACCGCAGCGCGTCGGCGCGCCCTCTCGTGCGATTGCTGATGCGTATCTCCGGCACTCCAATTTCGACCAGTGACGCCACGACCGCCCGGGCCGCGCCTCCGCTGCCCAGCACAGCGGTAGGTCCGGAAGCGGGAATCCAGTTCGGTGCGTTCTGGCGAAGATTTTCGACGAAACCGTAACCATCCGTATTGTCGGCATGCAACTTTCCGTCACTTCGAAAAATAAGGGTGTTCGCCGCACCGATCAGCGCAGCTCTATCGGTTACCAGATCGGCTAACCAAAGAACGGTTTCCTTATGGGGAATTGTCACGTTAACACCGACGAAACCAAGCTTGGGGAGCGTTCCTATGGCGTCCTCTAGATCCCCGTGCTTTACGTTCAGAGGTACGTAATGGCCGCGGATTCCGTATTTCCCTAACCAGTAATTGTGAAGCTGCGGAGATCTGCTATGCGCGACAGGTAGACCAATCACACCAGCCAGAGAAATGCGGTTTTCGTCGTTCATCCTGAAATCGACCCCCTGCGCACGAGATATGCCATGACTTCAGTCAGCGGCAAGCCGATTATGCTGAAATGATCGCCCTGATCCGGTAAAACAGCCTGAATCCTTACTCTTTGAATTTATGGAAACCTACCGCGTCGGCGATCCCGGGTCAGTTCCGAACAACTTATGAATCCAGGAATTCATCGAACGGATCGCGACGGAATAGACCTCGGCCACGGCAAATGCTTTGCGTCTGGCCAGTTCAACCGCGATTTCCGCCGGACCGTAACCACCAATCTTGCGGTCCTGATATCAACCGGTCGGATCTCAAAACACGAACCGGCGCAGCGCGGAGGGGACTGGTACGCAGATGGTACGGGCACGAGAATGAAACGTTGCGGCAAATTGGCAAGCACGTGGATAAATCATAGACAATACGTGGATAAGATTGTGCTTAACGGGTCGTTGTATCGCTATCACTGACCTGGACGGAAATAAGTCTCAGTTCATTCACTGTATTTCCACTGTGGACAGATCATTCCATTGATTGGGGAATGTCAGGCCAGAATCATGGTATCCAATAGGATCGGCTGAGGAAAAAATCTTTATCATACTGATAGTTATAATGAAATTATACGCGTGATATCGATTGGGGAATGATCCATACTCCTAGGATAAATCTGTGGAAAACAATTTAATTTAAGTTACTCACAGCCATAACATCTTCATCTTTCTTTTAAATTCCTAATATAGTTCAGGACGCGTTTCAGGGGAGTTCCCTCCTATGGAAAATATACTCGTTGCCATCCACCCATGGGTAAAGGCATTGCATATAATTTCGGTTATTTCCTGGATGGCGGGATTATTCTATCTCCCGAGACTATTCGTTTACCATGCGTCCACATCGTATCGTGACAGCGCCGCCGACCAACTGTTCATCACCATGGAACGGCGGCTTTTACATGTCATCATGAACCCTGCGATGATCGCGACCTGGGCATTCGGGATTATCCTGGCGATCACTCCGGGAATTGTGGACTGGTCGGCCCTATGGCCCTGGATCAAGGTTTCGGGTGTGCTTGCAATGACTTGGTTCCATTATTGGCTCGCCATGCGACGGAAGGAGTTTTCCGCGGGGAGGAACGAACGAACGGGACGTCATTACAGGTTGATGAATGAGGTCCCCACCGTTTTGGTTATCCTGATAGTC
>JAPOUP010000232.1 GCA_026708635.1 Rhodobacter sp. | reverse complement strand
CCGCTTAACCGGAATTCCCCGCGACTCCGGACCGCAGCCGTCGGTGTTTGGGCGCATGGTGCATGGCCGCCTTGAAGCCTCCGGGCAGGAGGGGCGCCCCGACGCAAAACCCGGGACGGCAGCGGCGACAGACGCATCGCGGGAAGTTCCGTGACGACCCGGTCCATCCTTTCTCACCAGTCAAACGGCCCGACCGTCAGCCGGCGACCGATGAGGAAGGCGTCAGCGACGTGAATCATCGGACGGAGGTCCATCTCGACCGCTCGGACCGCCACGAGTTCCGCCATACGCGCGTACAGGCGGGAATACTCCCCGGACGGTGACCCGGCGGACGGTCCCGAGGAAAGCTGCGTCTCTACACCGTCCACGAACATTCGGCCTCCGCCTTCGGTAAGCAAAAGCGATCCGGCATCTGTCTCCACGTTGATCGTCCACACCTCGCGGCCGCGCTCCCGCCAGTCGAACTCCGCGGTTACGTTGCCGGAAAACTCAAGGTCAGCCGCGATCGGTGTCTGGCGATTTTCCGGGAACCGCAGCCGGGCGCCCCGCAGATGTACGGGCTGTGGCAGAATCTCGGTCAGGATCGACAATGCGTTTATTCCGGGGTCAAGCACGCCCATTCCCCCCGGCTCGAAAATCCAGTCCTGGCCGGGATGCCATTTGCGCACATCTTCCCGCCAGACAACATGAACGCGCCTTACGCACTTGCCCTCGATCCAGTCCCGGGCGGCGCCGACCGCCGCCGCCTCGCGTGAATGCCATGTCGCGAACACCGTGAGTTCATGCTTCCGGGCCAATGACCCGAGCGAACCACACTCAGCCAACGTGGCACCGGGCGGTTTTTCCAGCATTACATGGCGACCCGCCTCAAGCGCGGCACTGGCTGCGGCAAAACGTGGAGCCGGCGGAAGACAGAGTGACACGACCGGAATGTCCGGCCGGGCCGCAAGCATTGTTTCGATGTCAGGGTAGCGCTTGGCACCCGCAACGGTTCCACGCCGGGATACGGTTGCCGCCAGCCGCCAGCTTGACGAGCCCTGGATCGACGGTACATGCTGATCGACGGCTATTTTACCGATCCCGACCAAAGCGATGTTCATGGCCATTCGGGGCATCCTCCAGAATACCGGCCCCAACGACGTCCGGAGCGCCCGCTCGAGACCCTGGCGCAATTCATGCCGGACATCGCGGCGGTCAACTGAACTGCCCGGTCGCCGGACGACAGATATAACGGAGTGCAAGGCGGTGCACGCCCCGACGGCGGTCAGCCAAGCTTGGTGAAAGTGAGGTAATGTGGCCTCCTCTCCTCCCGCAAAGCCTTCCGTTCGTAACGCGTGGACGGCCAGTCACTCCAGGGACAGCGCCAGTCCGACGGTCTTTCAGCCCGCCACGCGAATCCCGCATTCGGCACCTCCTCCAAAGCCTGACGAACGTAGTCCGGAATGTCGGTGGCGATGCGCAGTCGGGCACCCGGGATCATGATACGGCGAAGCGGGGCCAGAAACTCGGGCGTCACAAACCGTCTGCGGTGATGGCGTTTCTTTGGCCAAGGGTCGGGATAGAGAATGAACACCTTAGATATCGATCCGTCCGGAAGCACGTCGAACAGGTCACGCACGTCGCCGGGGTGGATTAACACGTTGCGCGAGCCGGATAACCGGAGTTTGCCCAGAAGCGCGGCGACACCGTTAACGAAGGTCTCGCAACCGATGAATCCCACATCCGGCCGCCGCGTGGCTTGATAAACAAGATGCTCGCCCGCGCCAAAGCCTATTTCCAGCCAGATTGGACATTCACCGAACAGTTTGCCCGGATCGATCGGACGGCGCCCCGGATTTTGCTCCCAGTCGACGCCCGGGACCCGAAGCCCGGGCAGCAATTCGCCGAGTGCGGCGCGCTGGCCGGGTTTCAGTGACCTCCCATGGCGCCGTCCATAGAGATTGCGCCGCGTGGCGTCCGGATGGCGCTCGCGATCATCCATCACACCTACCCTCGCCGACACCCCTCACGATACGGGACACCTCCACAGTCATCGAGACATCGCCGTCCGTCGCTTCGGGTACGATATTCCCCGACCCGCGCCCGATGCCGCCGAACCGCGACGAAAGCTTCCAAAGATCACCGCTTTGGGTCGCCGGTCAGATCAGACAGCCTTGCGCAGCTCAGTGACGAGATCGGTCTTTTCCCAAGAAAATCCACCTTCGGAATCAGGGCTGCGTCCGAAATGGCCGTATGCGGAAGTACGTTGGTAGATGGGGCGGTTGAGCTGTAGGTGCGTTCGGATTCCGGACGGGGTGAGATCCATCACCCCGGATATCACCCCCTCTATACGACTCTCAGGCACCGCCGCCGTTCCATATGTCTCGACATGGATCGACAAAGGCCGTGCGACACCGATGGCGTAGGACAGCTGCAGACAGCAGCGTTCGGCAAGGTCGGCGGCAACGATGTTCTTCGCGAGATACCGCGCGGCATAGGCGGCCGAACGATCAACCTTGGTCGGATCCTTGCCGGAGAACGCGCCACCGCCATGGGGCGCGGCGCCACCATAGGTATCCACGATTATTTTGCGACCGGTGAGGCCGGCGTCACCGTCCGGCCCCCCGATGACAAACCGCCCGGTTGGATTTACGTGCCATTCGGTCCCGGAGTCCACCCAGCCGTCCGGAAGCTCGCCGCGGACGTAAGGCTCCACAATTTCGCGCACGTCTCCGCTGGTAAGTCCTTCATCCAGATGCTGGTTGGATAGTACGATAGACGCGACGCCGACCGGCTTGCGCTCCTCATATCTTACGGTAAGCTGCGACTTCGCGTCGGGTCCCAGCAGGTTCGCGCCGCTTTCGCCATTCCGGCGCGCCTGCGCCAGTCGGCGGAGTATGGCATGCGCGTAATGGATCGGGGCGGGCATCAGCTCCGGTGTCTCCCTGACCGCATAGCCGAACATGATCCCCTGGTCCCCGGCACCTTCGTCCTTGTCAACTTTGGCGTCCACGCCTAGGGCGATATCGGCGGCCTGGGCATGCAGATAGCTATCGACATGCATTTTTTCCCAATGGAATCCGTCCTGCTCGTAACCGATGTCCTTAACGCAGGCGCGGGCGATTTCCTCCACACGCTGTTTTACGTCGTCGGGACCACGCACCTCGCCACCGATAATCACCCGATTTGTCGTGGCGAATGTCTCGCATGCGACACGCGCCTCCGGCTCAGCCTCCATGAACGCATCGAGCACCGCGTCGGAGATCCTGTCGCAGACTTTGTCGGGATGGCCTTCCGACACGGACTCCGATGTGAATATATAGCTATCGCGGGCCACGGGCGCTCCATCAGGATCAATGGCACTCCAAGACTGGAAGCCGTTGTGGAGGCATCTGGTGGTGGGTAGGCCGTTGACCTCTGGAAGTCAACCAGAATCGGAACCGACATTCTCGCCGCACCGGCGCGCCCCGAGGGGCCCGGGCGGGCAGACCGGGTCTATGCCAGTGACATCCGCCAGCCGCGGGCTCCGTGCGTGTTCAGGCTCCCCCGCAAACGCGGGGATGGACCTTATCGTAAACGATGTTACATCGCCTCAAACACCAACGCGGGAATTATGACTTCCCACGCATCACGCTTCAGCGTGTGATGAAAGTTTGCGGCGCTATCTTCCCTACGCCGCCGAAGGATGGCCGCGACCTCGCCCCGCAGAAACTTCGTGTGAGGCGGAGGCGCGAAGACTTTCGCCATGCGGCCGAGACTCCGACCGTGCGCATCCTCGATGTACCAAGCGCTTCGCATATATTCGAGCTTTATCGGATCTCCGATCCGGGCATTTGAGGTTGCGGTATGCACCGAATGGCCATCTCGCTGGCGCCCCGCAAAGGAGAGATCGACCTTGCGCGCCTCAGCGGACTGGAAGTAGCGCCTCGGTCCGGGAAAGGATGAAAGATCGGGCGTCACGCCGCGAACGAGAAGCGATGTGTGTCGTGTGGGCAGGTATCGGTGACTGTAGTTGCTCATGACCACCAAGTTGCGGCGGGCCCGCGTCATTGCCACGTAAAAAAGTCGCCTTGGGGCGTCCTGGTCCTCGTTGCGCGAAGGACGTTCCCAACCTCCGTCGAGGATCACCACATCGTCAAACTCGAGTCCCTTGGCGCGATGGGCCGTCAGAAGCTTCAGTCCCCGTTGCTCTCCCCAGGCTTCCCGTGACCATTCAGCAAACCACTCAATTACATCTCCCGCCGGCAAACTCTTCGTGTTCACTTCCCGCGCAAGCGCACCCAACCCTTCGCCGATCCGGTCGGTCCACGGAGATCTGTGGATTTTGTTCAGTATCCCGGTCAATTCCGCGAACGAAACCATGCGGCTGCGGTCCAGGCGAATCGCGTCAACGAAGCTTTGCGTTTCGCGCATGCACCAAAGTCCCGGGAGCCGCTCGTTGGCGAGATCAACCGGAATGTTCAGAGCCTCCGCGAAGTCCCTGACCGGAGCCAGCCTGCGCCAATCCCTCGAAATGATGGCCGCTTTACTCCAGGTCCAATCTGGAACAAGCCGCGACATTCGAAGGAGCTCCTCGAGCGCGGCCATCGCTTGGGTATCGTTTCCCGGCGGACACTCCACGATTTGCACCCGACCTCTGGCAACCGGGTCCAGTTCGGCCAGTTCGCCACCCGGCGGCTTCTTCCCTCGCGCCCGGTCGACGGTGATATCATGGCCGGTCTTCATACGCTCGGCGGCGCGCTCAATCACGGCATTGGCGGCCGAGATGATGTTTCCGGTCGAACGATAGTTCTCCGTCAGATAAACGGGTTTAGCTCTGTAATCCTCTTCAAATTGCCTGATGTGACGGATGGAAGCCCCCGCAAACGAATAGATGTTTTGGTCGTCGTCACCTACGGCGAACAAACTGATACGCAACTCCGGATCATCGAGGCTTCGGCCGGCGACGGCCGCGATAAGTGCGTACTCTTCAGGCCCGACATCCTGATATTCGTCAACCAACAGCCAGCGGTAGCCCTGAATGAGCGTGTCGCGCAAACCTTCGTCACGCAGCATCCGCGCTGCGTCCTTGAGAAGATTGTCGAAGTTCAGGGTTTCATCGCCCGCTCTGCCGGCGAAGCTAACACCGACCAATCGCATCGCGAGGGAATGGATTGTGGAAACGGTGACGAAACGCGCTTCGTCCCCTATCAAAATTCGAAGTCGCTCACGGATTTCGGCGGCAGCGTGACGATTGTAAGCGAGAACGAGAATTCCGTTTGGATCCTCGCGCTTGATTTTCACGAGGAAAGCGATGCGATGCACAAGCACGCGGGTCTTGCCTGAGCCGGGGCCAGCCAAAACAAGGACATTTGTCCGCTCGCGATCATCGCGGACGATTTGTTCCTGCGCGAGGTTCCCAAGTGAGCCGACAATGGCGTCCCAGGTCTGGCCCGTGGCCTGCCTGCGGGCCTCCGTTCCACGATCTGGCATCCATCGGCGCATGAACGTCTCCCGTTCAAGCGCGAAGTAGTCGGCCGCAAGTCTTTCTGCCGCCTCAATGCGTTCGAGTCCCTTTTCCGCATAGGCCGCCATCACATGGGTTTGGATTGTTTGCTCGGCGTAATGCTCCTCAAGGGGAGCGAAGTCCTGAACCGTGAAATTCCCGCCTTTGGGGGCAAGATGTAACGTTATCGCCGGGCGGAATACCGAAAGCCCTTTGCCCAATGTTACAACCTGCTGTTCATGCAGCCATAATAGGGCCCGATCCATCAGCCTGTTTGGATCCCTGACCGCACCCCGCAACATAATGTCGCCGCTGATGGTTGCCAGCAGGCCACCCAATGTCGTTTCGACCTGTATATCCTTGCCCTGAACGCCTTTCGGCACTTTCCCGATAAGATGCGACAAAAGCCGTTCGGCGCCCTGCCTTCGTGTTTCGGCCGTTCTATCGACAACCGCCCAAGGGCGCTGCAGGCGCACGAGCAGGCTGCTTCTTGAAGCCTTTCTTACATGTAGGTTACCACGCCCTCCCTCCATGTCTCGACCGTCTTGCGCCATTCCCCTTAGGAGGCCTTCAATGATGTCCGGCCGAACCGAACCGTGACCGGCTTCCCGAAGAACCTGACTGGTTGCCGTCAAGTTGAAAGGGGTCGGCTCGCCATCGTCGGCGTCCGGCGCCTCCTCGCGCAATTTCGCGACCAGTTCAGCCTCAAGCTTCGAGGCTTCCTTAAACCGGGCGAGCGAAGCGTCCCTTACGCCAACATGAACAAAGATCGTGATGTTCGTATCGTCATTGGCGATGCCCAGCGCCTCCAGGTCGGCCATCGCTCCACGCAATGCCGGCCCGGCCAAACCACTCGCACCGCTCAGTTCGTCGGTCGAAATTCCCTCTTCAGCGGGCGCGTTAATGATGTGCCGGACAATGCATAGGAGCTGATGCCGGCGAACGGCTGTAATGCCGGCTTGATCGAGAATTTGTTTTGCTTGGTCCAGATCGCGAATTATCAATGAGGCGGGAAAAACCTGGACCCGGTTTTCCTCCCGCCGCAGAAGCCTGGCTTCTTCCAGCCATGCGACCGCGGTTTTGACCCGGGTGTCATCCGTGGCGCTTTCGCGTTTGAATTCGTGGTCTTTCTCTTCCTTTACGATCTCACCCGAAGTCGCGACGACCTCGCCGTCTTTACGCGTTCTGCCATCGAGTCTTCTGAGCGCCTTGAGAATCGCTCCGATTTCATGGCGGGCCAAGCGGGAGCGGGCGCTCAAACCGAACTGACGGTCAACGTCCTCGGCGTTGAAGAGCAGTATGCATTGGGCGGGATTTCGATCACGACCGGCTCTTCCGGCTTCCTGCAAATAGTTCTCAAGCGAGCCGGGAACGTCCCCGTGAATAACGAGACGGATGTCGGGCTTGTCAATCCCCATACCGAAGGCATTCGTTGCGGCGATGACCCTCAGTTCTCCAACCCTGAAGGCTTCCTGTATGTCACGCTTCTCCTCCGCGCCGAGACCGGCGTGATATCGTTCCGCGGCGAGCCCCTGTCGCTTGAGGAACTCGGCCACTCGCTCCGTCGCGGAGCGTGTGGCGCAGTATATGACGGCCCCTGACGCTCCGTTCGCCGGCAGGTGGTTCTCCAGTGCGTTCAGGATGTCCGCCATTTTCGTGGACCGCTGCGTCGGAAGCACCTGGAACCCCAGGTTTGATCGGGACGCGCCTCCATCAAACAGGTTCAATTCACGGCCAAGGCGCTCGCGAAAATGTCCGCGGATATCCTCCACCACGCCTGGCTTCGCCGTAGCGGTGAGGCAGAGAATTTGGGGGATCCCGTCGCCTGAACGCTCCGAAATGAAACGCCCGACGTAACGATAGTCAGGCCTGAAGTCGTGCCCCCATTTCGACACGCAATGAGCTTCGTCCAGAACCCAAAGACCGACCTCTCTCTGGGCAAGAACCGAACGTACCGACACATTCCGAAGCTGCTCCGGCGAAATCAGCAATATCGCCGCATCTCCCAGACGCACCCTGTCCAAGGCGTCGTGACGCTCGGGCAACGACAGCAATCCATTGACCGTCACGGCGGAGGAGATACCGGCTCGCGACAGCCCCTGCACCTGGTCCGCCATAAGCGCGACCAAAGGTGAGATAACGACAGTCAGCGCACCGGTTCTGTCGAATTTCGAGAGAGCGGGAATCTGGTAGCAGATGGACTTGCCGGTACCTGTCGGCAAAATTCCCAGCAGGCTCTCTCCACTCATCGCACTTTCAACAATCCGTTCCTGAAGAGGACGGCCGAATTCGTCCATGGGTTTGGGTCGAAAGTCGTCGAATCCGAACCACCGGATCAGCGCCTCTTTTGGATCATTGTTTGAGCGGCAGAAATCACACTTTGGATCGCCGCAATCACTGTCCCGTAGATCCCTTACGATACGCGAAGCCTGTGGAAACTGCCTCCGCACCCATGGGGGCATGACAGAGTCTCCACCCGCCACCGAAATCCACGACAGGGCGTATGCCATGGGCCAGCATTGATCCGTCTCGCTCAGCCGTTCCAGGCTTCGCTCGATCATTGATGGGCAAGCGGACCCGGCAAGCAATCGACGGATCGCGCCATGGGCCTCGTCTCGCTCGGGAACCCGCAGGCGCCGGACGCTCGAGAACAGGCGGGCGAAGCCGTCGCTCGAATTGGCGCGGCCGCATAGGTAGTGATATGCAGCCAGAGTGTCGGGCGAATGTCGGTTCAGTTGGTTGAACGCGGCGATCTGGTTCTGGAGGACTTCAAAAACGAGCCGCGCGTCATACTCAGGATCATTGCGATGTCCGGTCTGCAGCCGTCCGTCTTGATAGTGTTTGACAAGATGATGATATGGGTTCCTTGGGAATGCCAGCGGATTGAGCCATAGCGTATCAATCGGAGCCTCAGCCAGCCTCTGGAATCTGGACGATTCCGCTATCAGATACGGCAAATCATGACACAAAATGTTGTGGCCGATGACGTGATCAAAACCCAGGCAGTACTCATCCAGTCTCTTCAATGATTGGCGAACATTGCCGTTTGCCACCAGACCCGGACGCTCGATGTCTCGGCTGACCGCCGCGAACGCGAAAATCTCCGCCCGTTCGGGATCGACTTCAAGATCGATGGAAACGCATCGGTTCAGAATGTCGGGCAAGTTTGGTTGCTCGGCTGTTTCCATTCTCGAAGGCGGCGTTGCTTCAACAATCCAAAACTCCGAACTGACGTCGTTTTCAAGTACTCTTTGCATGTATCGGACGCATGGCAGGGCTCATAACGGAGCCCTGATAGCAAGCCGCTCGCCTTGATCAGACCCTTGGCGGCGCTCATTGCCGGATGTCCGCCGTCAGAGCCGTTTTGGAGAGTCCGGGTAGCCCGTGATCCGGCACCAGGCCTCGGCCTGGAGCCGGGTTCGGAGGCAGGGCACCTTGATCTTGGCCACCCCGGCCTTCCGCTCTCCGGCTTTCTTGAAGCTCGCGTCCGGGTCAATCATGAAGCGCCGCACGGATTCCCCGTGCCTGATGAGGCGCTCATGCGGGTTGCGTGCGTCGGGCCTAGCCTCAATTACATACCGGGCCCCGCCTAAGATCGTTCCAACGCGGATTATCCTTCACGCTCCACGAAACGGGCGGGATTCATCGATCGATGCGCGAACAGCCCCGCAAGGAGCAGAACCAGGATGCAGGTGGCGAACCAGTCGCCGGTAAGCGAATATAATGTGGGAGGCAGCGGAGGAGGAAGGCCGACGTCAACATGGCCCGCGCGGCCGAGCGGCAGAAACGCCTCGATCTTCCCACGCGCGTCTATCACCGCCGACACGCCGGTATTGGCTACCCTCACCATCGGCACGCCCTGCTCTACCGCCCTCAGCCGAGCCTGCGCCAAATGCTGGTAGGGACCGGATATCTCGCCGAACCAGGCATCATTGGTGATCTGCAGCATCCATGCGGGCCGTTCCGGCGCGGCCGCGACGTCCTGCGGGAATATCGCCTCATAACAGATGAGCGGCAGCGCTTGGCCCAATGGTCCGAAATCGACGAGCCGAGCTCCCGGACCGGGACTGTAGCCGAATCCATGGCGTGCCGAATAGTTCGTGAAACCGACGCGGGCCATGAGATCTCCAAGCGGAACGTATTCACCGAACGGAACAAGGTGATGTTTGTCGTAGACGTCCGCCACGGCGCCGGAGCCGTCAATGACGACGAGACTGTTATGAACGCGCCAGTCAACCCTTCTCTGGATTCCGAGGACAACCGGAACACCGGCCGCGGCATCGACGATGCGGTCAATCGCCGGGCCCGCGCGGTCGAGCATCATCGGAACCGCCAGTTCCGGCCAGATTATTAGATCCGGACGCCTCGCTGACCCGGCGGCGGACTGCTCCAGCATCCTCTGAAAGAATATCGGAGCGTGATCGGGATCCCATTTGAGGTGCTGCGGGGCATTGGGCTGCACCATCCGAAGGACCGGGCGATCCCGCTCGGATCCGGGAGTCGGCTGGTTCGCCACCCATGCCCCCACCGCGTAAAGTCCCGCAAACGGAAGCATGACGAGCAGCGCCACGGGGCGCCGCCGCTGGAATGCCAGGGGGAGTGTCGCGGCGAACAGCGTCAATAGCGTCAGCCCATGCGGACCGATCCACGCCGCCAGCTGCATCGGTGACCAGCCGATCCAGATTTGTCCGATCAACGCCCAAGGAAATCCGGTCAGCAGGTAGGAGCGCGCGAGTTCGGCGAGCGCCATCCCGCAGGGCCAGGCGATCACGGATATCCGGCCCTGGAATGACAGCCAACTCGCGAGCCACCACGCCGCGCTCCAGAACAAGGCGAAGCCACCAGCGGTAATGACGAGCGCGAATGGTGCCATCCAGCCATGACGTGACGGGTCAACAAGAAAAGGCTCTACGATCCAGGACAGGGTTGCCGCGAAATACCCCGCACCGAACGCCCAGCCCATAACCCCCGCCATACGTGGGCCTGCCGTTCGGCGGAACAGAACGAATGCCAGCGCAAGTCCGGCCAGAGCGACCAAAGGCAGCGAAACCGGAGCGTGACCCAACGCGGCCAGACCGCCCGACAGGACCGCGGCCGCCATGGGTACCCACATCGATCGTCCGGGAATCGACCTACCGTCAGCCATCGTCCGGGAAATGGACCCTTACCCGCAGCCGCTTGATCCGGCGCGGGTCCGCGTCAACAACCTCGAATTCCGTTCCCTGCGGATGTCGAATCACCTCGCCGCGAACCGGCACGCCACGGGACAGCATGAATACAAGGCCGCCGAGCGTGTCTATCTCCTCGCTTTCCTTCTGTTCCGCCAGCCGCAGGCTGAGTCCGATCTCCTTCTCGAACTCGGCGAGAGGTGACTTCGCGCGCGCCAGGTAGCAGCCGGGCTTCTCCAGCGTCCAGAACTCGCCCTCGTCGATGTCGTGCTCGTCCTCGATCTCGCCGAGCACCTGCTCGATCAAGTCCTCGATGCTCACAAGCCCATCCACACCACCGTATTCGTCGATCACCAACGCAAGGTGCATCCTCTGGCTCTGCATCTTTCTTAGTAGCACTCCGATGGGCATGGACGGTGGCGCGAACAGGAGCGGTCTCAACATCTTGCGCAGGACAAACCTGCCACCCTTACCGTTGAAACCGTGATTCAGGGCGAAGTCTTTCAGGTGAATCAAACCCTTCGGACTGTCGAGCGTCCCCTCGTAAACGGGCAGGCGTGTCAGCCCGCTCTCCCGAAAGATCTCCACGAGTCTATCCTTACCGATAGTGATCGGCACCGATACGATGTCAGCCTTGGGAAGCGCCACATCCTCGACCCGCAGTCGACGTAGATTCACCATGTCGGGCCATGACGCGGCGGGCGCGCGGTCTACCTGTTCAGAACCTGCGCGAGCCGTGGACGTCCCGCCGTCTCCGATAGCGAGCGCACCGAATAACCGGCCGATCAAACCGCGCCGCCCGTCGCCCGCACGATCCCGCGCGCCATGCGCCGCGCTAGAGGACCCGCCGTCCGAGTCACCCATATTCCCTTTCCATTGTTTCCGGATCGATGGTGACCCGTAACTCAGTATGGACGCTTAATCCCGAGGGTTGCAAGTATCTCGGTTTCCAGAAACTCCATCCGCTCCGAATTCCTGTCATCCGTGTGATCATACCCAAGGAGGTGCAGCAAACCATGGACCACAAGGTGGCTGACATGGTCGGACAAAGTCCCGCCCTGACCCGCCGCCTCGCGCCGGCAGGTCTCGTAGGCGAGAGCGATATCCCCGAGATCCCCGCCGGGCGGAAACGGCGGATCACCGCCCGGGGTCACGGGCGCGCGGCTGGCGGACGGCCAGCTCAGCACGTTGGTGGGCCGGCGCTGGCCGCGGAAATCCCGGTTGAGCGCCTCGATCCGCGCATCGTCGCAACCCAAGAGGCAGAAGCGGAACGCCGCCGGATCGAGGTTAAGATATTCCAGTGTTGTCCGAGACGCATCGCGTGCGAGCGCATCGAGCCCGGCCGTTTTCCAGCGCGCGTCCTCAATGACGGAATCCACGAGTTCCGGTTCGGGATCGCCGCTCACGGTGGCGCTGGGGCGCCGGGAATTTCGCGCTCGTAGGCATCGACGATCCGCGCGACCAGATGGTGGCGCACTACATCCCTTGAGGTGAACCGGTCAAAGGAAATTCCCTTGACCGAGCGCAGGCGACGTTCGGCGTCGGCAAGCCCCGATGCCTGGCCACCGGGCAGATCCACCTGACTGAGATCGCCCGTGACAACCATGCGGCTCCCTTCCCCGATGCGCGTCAGGAACATCTTCATCTGCATTTCGGTGGCGTTCTGCGCCTCATCGAGCAGCACGAAACTGTTCAGTAGCGTCCGTCCCCTCATGAAAGCCAGCGGCGCGATCTCGATCTTCTTCTCTTCGATGAATTTCGCGATCTGCCTGCCGGGCAGGCAGTCGTGCAGCGCGTCATAGAGCGGCTGCATGTAAGGATCGACTTTCTCCTTCATGTCCCCGGGAAGGAAACCAAGGCGCTCGCCGGCTTCCACGGCCGGTCGGCTGAGAACGATCCGGTCCACCTTTCCGCCGAGGAACATCGATACGCCCGCAGCGACCGCAAGGTATGTCTTGCCGGTACCGGCCGGCCCGATGGAAAACGCGAGTTCATGTTCGAACAGGTTCCTGACATACGCTTTCTGAGCCGCCGTGCGTGGAACGACAGATTTTTTCCGCGTCTTGATTTCGACACGCCCGTCGATGAACCTCTCCGTCGGGCTATCGACCCGCGTTTCGCCTCCCCCCGCCGGTGCCGACAGGGCCAACCGGATCGCGCCATCGATCTCCCCCGAGCCGATGGCATATCCATCCTCGAGCCTTTCGTAGAGGTCACGAAGCACCTGAACCGCCAGTTCGCCCGTCCGTGGCTCACCGACCACCGCCAGCCTGTTTCCCCTCCGAAGAATCTGCACTCCCAGTTTGCGCTCGACAAGAATGAGATTACGGTCAAATTCTCCGCAGAGGTCGATCAGCAGACGGTTGTCGGAAAGCTCCAGCGACGTCTCCCAAAGAGACCCCTCCAGGCTTTCGGCATGCGAATGGGCGTTTGTTTCCAATCCGGTCTCCCTCTATTTCACTGTCGCGGCGAACGTGCCAAGGCGGACGGAGCCGGGCAAGAGGAAATGCGGAATTATTTGGAGCCCTCTGGCGCACGGACGCGTCGCGGCGGCACCCGGCTGTCGGTTCCGGGGCGTCACGGCCGAGCCGGCGCGGGTCGGCCATTCCAGAGTCCGCCGCCTGAGCGAATGGCCACGCCGCATCGATTCCCCATATCCTTCCGTTTCCGCGCCATAACCGGGCATCCGGGTACGGGGGCGCTCCATAATCCGTCACAATCGCCGGAGCGTCCAGCGCGGGTGACGCGTAGCCCCGGAAATCGTATGCCGGCGTCCGCCCGGCGACGAAGGGACCGGAAGCAATTTACGGCACCCCCGCCGGATCACCAAAGCCGTGATTGGATGAAAGCGCAAATCCTATGCCGCATTATGCGCCTCTGTCGGAACCCCAGCATGGCATTGACTACGTCCGGACAATGGCCGTCGTCAATGCCGTGCCGGGACAGGCATGCCCGGACGCGCCGAAAATTGCGGGGTCGGTCAGCCCGAACGCGGTAGCCCTGACGATACAAAGCCGATTTACGAACTCTACCGGGAGCTTTCCGGCCGGGATCATGCCGGACATATCCCGAACCCTCGGAATGGGTGGAAGTGGAAATCCCGTCACCGGGCGGGACTTTCCCGAGCTGCGGCGAACGTGTCGCTTCCGGGCCGGATCGGGTATCGGGGCGGCCGGCTTTGGCCGGTTCGCAGTAAGCGGTGGCGGTCGGACACCGAAATGCCTTCTTTCCGGCCCAAAACCGATTCGTTTTCCGGGTTTCCGCGCCGACGCGGCGGTTCACCGTCAGGAAAAACTGGCGCGGGACGGTCCTGCGTCACCGCGGTCGGCTTGTTGCGTAATGCCGCCCCGTGATGTAACGAGCGTTTCCCGTTGAGTTCGAGGAACACCGGAATGGCTGAACCGAAGCGGCTGTACATCAAGACCTACGGCTGCCAGATGAATGTCTACGACAGCCAGCGCATGGCCGAAACCCTGGGGGAGGACGCCTTGGGCGAGCATGGCTACACCGAAACGGCGGATCCCGAAAGCGCGGACCTAATCCTTCTCAACACCTGCCACATACGCGAAAAGGCCGTGGAAAAGGTCTATTCCGAGCTTGGCAGACTAAAGCGGCTCAAGGCGGCGAAGCCAGGCCTGAGGATTGGAGTCGCGGGTTGCGTGGCGCAGGCCGAGGGCGCGGAAATCATGCGCCGCCAGCCGATCGTGGATCTGGTGGTTGGCCCGCAAGGCTACCATGACCTCCCCGAACTGGATTCACGGGCCCACAGGGGCGAACGTCCGATTCAGACCGAGTTTCCCGCCGAATCGAAATTCGACGCTATGCCAAGGCGTCACATGGCAGGCCGCGGGCCGTCCGCGTTCCTGACGGTGCAGGAGGGATGTGACCGCTTCTGCGCGTTTTGCGTGGTTCCGTATACGCGAGGCGTGGAGGTGTCCCGGCCGGTCAAGGCCGTAATCGCCGAGGCACGGGCGCTGGTTGCGGGTGGCGTTCGCGAAATCACCCTGCTGGGCCAGAATGTAAATGCCTATCACGGCACCGGAGCGAAGGGCACTCTCTCGCTTGCCGGACTTATTTCGGAACTGGCGTCGATAGACGGGCTGGATCGCATCCGGTATACGACATCGCATCCCAAGGACATGGCCTACGACCTGATCGAGGCGCATGGGACCTGCCCGAAACTCATGCCCTATCTGCATCTGCCGGTGCAGTCCGGCAGCGACCGTATCCTCAAGAGAATGAACCGCGGCCATACCGCGGAGGCCTATATACGGCTGATCGAGCGCGTTCGGGAGGCTCGTCCGGATATCCTGATTTCGGGCGACTTTATCGTCGGTTTTCCGGAAGAGACCGAGGCGGATTTCGCCGACACCCTCGCCTTGGTCGATAACGTGCGCTACGGCCAGAGCTACTCTTTCAGGTATTCAGCGAGGCCCGGCACCCCGGCGGCCGAACGCAGGCAGGTCGATCCCGAGATCTCGAGCGAGCGACTGGCACGGCTGCAGGCAATGCTCACGCGACAGCAACGCGACTTCCAGGCCGACATGGTCGGGCGTGAGGTGAGCGTTCTGTTCGGGCGCGAGGGACGAAGGCGAAACCAGATGGTCGGCAGATCCGACCATCTGCACGCGGTCCATGTTTCCAACGGGCACATCGCCTCCGGGGATCTTCTGAAAGTGCGTATCACGGGGAGTGCGCCGAACTCGCTTTCCGGCGCGTTGGTTCCCGGTTAATCCGCCGTCACGCCAATGGGGGTCGACCCGCCGGTTCCCGCGTACCGCCATTATTGATACACGCCCCCGTCACCTTTCGGTCGCGGGTTTGGGTCGCAGACGGATCACGACACCGACGTTGACGATCTCGGTTCCCTCCGGTGCCGTCGGGAGCCGGGAAATCTCCATATGTCCGGCCGGTGCGTCGGTAACGGCCCCGGTGTTCTCCCAATAGAAATGTGGGTGACTCGACGTATTGGTGTCAAAGTAACTCCTGGAGCCGTCAACGGTGATTTCGCGCATCAGCCCGGCGTCGCAGAAGGCTTTCAGGGTATTGTAGACCGTCGCGAGGGAAACTTTCACACCGCTTCGGTCGGCCGAGGCATAGAGATCCTCCGCCGTGACATGTCGGTCCTGATCGTCACCGACCAACAGTTCGGCAAGTGCCAGACGCTGTCGCGTTGGCCGCAGGCCAGCGCTCCGGAGCCATTCTCCGCCGCGCCGGTTCATTTCCGTTTTGCAGTCCATAGCCATATTGTCCATAGCCCACAGTAGCATAGCGCGGATTTAAGGTCATAATCAATCGAAAACGGCAGGATCGGGCGTAGCGATATACGTACCGG
>JAPOUP010000137.1 GCA_026708635.1 Rhodobacter sp. | reverse complement strand
TCAAGGCGAAATTCCCGCCGGAAAGCTGGAAGGCTCCCGTCATCATTGCCATCGACGAAGCACAACGCTTCAGGGGTGGCCCGGAAACCACGCACGCACGTTTTCTGCACGGCCCCCATGACGGCAGGACGGGCCTTCCGCTGACGCTCGTGCTCGCGGGCCTTGGCGACACCGACGCCCGTGCGGGCGAAATGGATCTGACCCGAGGCAGGACGATCCACGGGATCGGATGTCTCAAGCCCCGGGATGTCCCGTCCCTCATGACGGCGTTTTGCCTGAAGTTCGGCATGGAACCCTCAGGCCATGAGGAGCGGCTAAACGCCCTGGCCGCCCCCTGCGAGGCATGGCCCCAGCATCTCCACTTCGCCCTGCGGGCGCTGGGAAGTGAGACCCTTGCCGTGAACGGGGATCTCTCCCGCGTCGATTGGGGTAATGCCGGGAGGGAGGCGGCGGATAGCCGCGTCCGCCATTACCGTAGCCAGCAAAGCCCGGCGATGAGGAATTCCGCGTACCTGATCGCCAGGGTAATGCGGGATCTCGGTGACCGGGACACGATCATCAAGGTTATGTCATCAATCAGAAGTAACCGTCGCGATGAGTATGGCTGGGACCTGCCCGACGGAATGGACGTCGGGCAGCTCGTCGATCACCTGATTCATCAGGGTGCGCTGCAGGAAGATGACGAAGGGAATTTCAGCTGTCCGATTCCCTTGTTCCGCGCTTATCTCATAGGCGCTGGCGATGCCGGGGCCGATCGGTCCCCCATCGCTCCTTGATACGGTGCGGTACGGTATGCCATCTGTGGCGGGAACGAGGCCGATGGCCAGTCGGCGCGGTGGATCGATCGCCGATCCTCGCATTGAGGCGCGCGTCCGCCTCCGCGCATCCGTCGCGCGGGGGCCTCGGCCCGACCATTCCGTAGAAACCGGCGTTCGCGCGTTTGCCCTCCATCCTCCCGCACTGAATTTCGGTCCGCCTATTTCTGCGGACCGATCATCATGACCATCTGGCGGCCTTCCATTTTCGGCATGTTCTCGACCTTGCCCACCTCATCGATGTCCGCCGCTACCCGCTTGAGCAGTTCCAGGCCCAGTTCCTGATGCGCCATCTCGCGCCCGCGAAACCGCAGGGTCACCTTCACCTTGTCGCCGTTGCCCAGGAAACGGAATACGTTACGCATCTTGATTCCGTAATCATGGGTATCGGTATTGGGGCGGAACTTTACCTCCTTGACCTCAAATGTCTTCTGTTTCTTCCGCGCTTCGGATTCGCGTTTTTGCTGGTCATATTTATATTTTCCGAAGTCCATGACTTTACAGACCGGCGGATTGGCGTTGGGTGATATCTCCACGAGATCCAGTCCGACCTGTTCGGCCATGGCGATCCCGTGACTGGGTGGAACGAGGCCCACATTTTCTCCATCAGGACCGATCAGGCGTATCTCGGTGGCCTTTATTCGATCATTGATACGCGGTCCGGTATCACGAACCGGAGGCGCATGGTGCGGTCTGCGAGCTATGACGGTGTTCCTTTCACTGTTTCATCCATATCAGGTTACGGACGCTACGGGCGCGGCGCACCCGATTCAACCCGATTCTCCATCTCTGAGCGCCTGAAACCGGACCGATAGGTTCCGTGCGATGAACGCCACGGCCGGTGTAGACGCGCTCCGGACCGAACCGCATCCGCGCGTCCGCGGCCGCCGCGGTCACCACCGCTCAACCCACAAACGCTTTCTCGACCACGTATTCGGCGGGAGCGGCATTCGCGCCTTCCCGAAGCCCGAAGCCCTCAAGAATCTCTTTCATGTCCGTATTCAGGCCCAATGAGCCACAGACCATCGCGCGGTCAATTTCCGGGTCCATTCTGTCAATGCCGAGATCCGCGAACAGCGTGCCGTTTCTAAGGAGCCTGGTCACCCGGCCCGTCTTCGGGCCGTCATCGCGGGTTGTCGTTGGATAGTAGGTCAGCCTGTCGGCAAACCCGTCGCCAATGAGGTCCCGCAGCAGTTCATCGCCACGGATGGTTTCTATCAGGTCAGCGCCGTATTTCAGTTCGGCGGTCTCGCGGCACGTATGGGTGAGGATGACCCGTTCGTAATCCTCGTATGTCTGCGGCTCGCGAAGCAGGGACGCGAACGGGGCGATGCCGGTTCCCGACGCGAAAAACCAGAGTCTCTTTCCCGGCAGAAGCGCGTCATGAACCAGTGTGCCCACAGGTTTGGGCCGGAGGATTATCTGGTCTCCCGGCTGGATATGCTGTAGCCGCGACGTCAGCGGGCCATCCTTTACCTTGATCGAATAGAATTCCAGCCCGTCATCCCAGGTCGGCGATGCGATGGAATAGGCGCGCAGAAGCGGTTTGCGCTTTCCGTTCGCGGGGTCTGGATCGCCCATCAGGCCGATCATCACGAACTCGCCCGCGCGGAACCGCAGCGACCGCGGGCGCGTGGTGCGGAAGCGGAACAGACTGCCCGTGTAGTGCTGGACCTCGGTCACGATCTGGGCGTCGGGCAAGGCGGCAACGGCTTTCGATGGCTCTGTGGCGATGTTCATATGAACCGTTATGTCCTTGCAGACGCGATACGCCGTCCCCATCTAACACCCATATGCGCGGTATATAAGATCAGGCGCAGTTTTTCAACCGTGACTGATAGTCGTTCGCGCGCCAGCCCGCGCGCCGCAGCCAATGTCTCTCCGGCTGGCGGGCCGCAAGATCGTCGGAGATCTCCACCTCGTCGAAGCCAACGCGCCGGATCATCGCGTATTGATCGGCGATTACGTGGCCTCGGGCGCGAAGCCGTCCCCTGAATCCCATGAGGCGCAGCCGCCGCCCGATCGTGAACCCGCGTCCGTCGGAAAAACTCGGGAACTGAACCCGTATCATTCCCGCCGTCCTGATGGCCACACTGAGGTCCGCCGGGTCTGCGTCGGGATGTACGTCCAGAATGTCGCCGTGCCAGTCCTCCGCCCCGAATCCCGTATCTCTTACGATTACGCTCAATTCCACCTCCATTGCCGGCGCGGCCGTTCCCCGACCACGACCGATCCGCACGACGCCAATCCAAACCAAACCGCCATGCCCGGAGACGCCGTCCAAGGGATGACCGCCACGTCCAGCCTTTTGGATCGCGTCAGAGACCCGCGCACGCCGAGAGGCGCGGGTTCATCCCGTCGGCGTGGACGCGATACCCCAAAGGAAAACGCTCGTCGGCGGCAAGCTGGTCATCGGCGACAAGTGGATGCCGCGGCAAGGCGTTGCCGTCGATATAGTCCAGCACGTCCTGCCGGTCCCAGAAGGCCAATGGATTGATCATGATACGCCCGTCGGTCCCGCATTCGAAATATTCCGTTTCGCCGCTGACGCCATTCCCGCCCCTCCTTCGATCGGAGATCCACGCGTCAAACGGCCTAAGCGCGGCCTGCAGGGGTTCGGTCTTCCGGAGTCGGCGACAGGCATCCCGATCAAACAAATGAAGAATTCCGTCCGGATCACGCAGAAATACCTGCTCCGGGTCGGGTCGGATCGTCCGGACGCTGGTAAGTCCCAGCCGTTGGCATATCCGACGCTGGTAGGAAACGGTCTCTGGAAAGTACGGTCCGGAATCGAGGAACAGAACCGGGACGGAGCGGTCCAGCGCCGAGACCATATGTAAAAGCGCGACCGATTCGGCACCGAAAGAACTTACGAGCGCGGTGTGGCCAAAGGGTGCATCGGTGAGCACGTGCCTGAGCAGGGAGAATGCGCTATGGTGACGGAAACGGCGGTTCAGCCCATCCACGTCCCCGGCGACCGGGCCGAATGGCGGTTCAGGCGGCACGGGCCCGTTCCCCGCCATACAGCGCTGTCCTGAATGGTGCGGGACCGGTCCGCCGATATGTCTCCAGGAAGGTCTCATCGCCACTTTTCCTCATTTCCAGATAGGCGAACACGAGACGTTCGACCGCGGGTACGATCTCCTCGCTTGAGAAGCCCGGGCCAGCGCGCTGGCCGATCACCGCGTCTTCCGTCCCGTCGCCGCCAAGCGTGATCTGGTAGTTTTCCACGCCGGCGCGGTCGAGGCCGAGTATTCCGATATGGCCGACATGATGGTGGCCACAGGCGTTGATGCAGCCCGATATCTTGATTTTGAGAGGACCTATGTCATGCTCGATCTTCAGTTCTTCAAAGCGGGTGGCGATCCACTGGGCGACGGGAATTGAGCGAGCGGTTGCCAATGCGCAATAGTCCATACCAGGGCAAGCGATGATGTCGGAGACAAGCCCGACGTTCGCGGTTGACAGTCCGGCGATCTTCAGGCGCCCGTGGATCTCATGCAGGTGTGACCTGTGGATGTGGGGCAGGATTATGTTCTGCTCGTGACTGACACGGAGCTCCCCGTATCCGTATTCATCGGCGATGTCCGCCAGCGCGCGCATCTGGGGGGCGGTCGCGTCGCCGGGGGTCGCGCCGTGGGCCTTTAACGAGACGGTGACTATCGCGTGGTCCGGATCCCGGTGCCTCGCCAGATTCGTGTCCGTCCAGGCGCGGAACGCGGGATCACGGCGTCTTGCGGTCTCAAAACGCATCACCGGAGCGCGGGTCAGGGGCGGAAGCGCGAACATGGCCCTGATATCGGACAGCAGCTTCTGGTCAGCGCCCGCGAACTGGGGGCGCAGTTCGCCAAAGCGCCTTTCGACAAGCTCGCGGATCCTGTCGAGCCCTTCCTCATGAACGGCGATCTTGATCCGCGCCTTATATTTGTTGTCGCGGCGTCCCAGCAGGTTATAGGTGCTGACTATCGCCTCGACATAGGGCAGCAGGTCGGCCTTTGGCAGGAATTCGCGGATCACGCTGCCGATCATGGGCGTTCGGCCCAAACCACCGCCGACGATGACCTGGAACCCCGTGTCCTGCCCGGACCGGACAATCCGAAGTCCGATGTCGTGCGCCTTGGTGACCGCCCGGTCCGCCGGCGCGCCGGTCACGGCGATCTTGAACTTCCGCGGCAGGAACTGGAACTCGGGGTGGTCGGTGGACCACTGCCGCAACAGTTCGGCGTAGGGTCTGGGATCCTCGATCTCGTCCGCGGCTGCTCCGGCGAAATGATCGGCGGTAACGTTACGGATCGTGTTTCCCGATGTCTGCACCGCGTGCATTCCGACATCCGCCAGCGCATCCAGCATGTCCGGTACGTCGCATAGCCTTGGCCAGTTGAACTGGATGTTCTGGCGCGTGGTGAAATGGCCATAGCCTTTGTCCCAGCGCTCGGCGATCGTTGCCAGCTGTCGCATCTGTCCCGCACTCAGCGTGCCATAGGGAATCGCGACACGCAGCATGTACGCGTGGAGTTGCAGGTACAGGCCGTTCATCAGGCGCAGCGGCCTGAATTCATCCTCCGTGAGTGAACCGTCGATGCGTCGCTCCACCTGGGCGCGGAACTGGGCCACGCGCTCACGTACGAAAGCTTCATCGAATTCGGTGTATCGATACATCAGACCAACCCGACCTGTTTGCCATGCCTGTAGTTGGAAGGGCCCCTGGTGCGGAGCACTTCCCGGAAATGCGCTGGGGCCGGCCCATCAGGCGTGGTTCGCGCGTCGGCGAGGTAAGGTCCGACAACTTCGTCGCAGCGCCGTTCGGCGTCGAGAAGGCGGACCTGCGCATGCGCCTCGTCATCGATAAGTTCGGCTTCCCGATGATGCCGGGTCCAGAGATCGTCGGCGGTCAGGTAGACGACATCGCCTTCCATGAGGGCGTTCGCCGTGATGACTTTCGGTGTGAAGATCCTTGGCATGGCCACTATCTCCATTTTCGCGCCCGTCCAGGCTGGGCGCGGGTTTGATGGGGACAATATAGGAAATTTTCCTGCATAATTGCTATTGTGTGTTGCATAAAAGAAAATAATTCCTGAAGATTGAAATAAATGGGATATTCATTACTTTCTTGAAAGGAGGCGCGGATGTCAGTCCGTTTGGACGCGATGGATCGGAAAATCCTTGCGGCGCTCCAGCGGGACGCGGGCCGGTCACTCGATGGAATCGCTCGGGAAGTGGGATCTTCTAAGACGCCTGTATGGAATCGGATCCGCAGGTTGCGCGAGGCGGGGGTGATCGAGCGGCAGACGGTGATTCTCGATGCCGAGGCGCTGGGTTTCGAGGCATGCTTCTTCGTATTGGTGCGGACGGCCGAGCATGACGCGGGGTGGCAGGAACGGTTCCTGGAAGCCGTGAGGGCGCGCCCCGAGGTGATGGAGGCGCATCGGCTGGCCGGAGACATAGACTACGTCCTAAAGGTCTTGGTGCCGAACGCGCGGGCGTATGACGCGTTCTACCAGGCGCTGATCTCCGAGGTGAGGATCTATAACGTGACGGCGCTGCTGTCGATGGAGCAGATCAAGTCGACGACTATGCTGCCGCTCTGAGAACCCCGGCATTGCCGAAGTCCTTGGGGGTCCCGGGAAACGGTGGAGTTCCCGATCGTTCCGCGTGCCGGGACCGACGGGATGGTATGCCCCCGAAGGGCGTCAGGACGGTGTGACGGTCAGGCGCTCCAGGCCATGGAAATGGTAAAGGTTGGCGTAGCGCGCCGGTCTGGCGAGCCGCAGGCGTGGCAGTCGGGCGAAGAGCGTTCCGAGCGCGACGCGCAGCTCCAGCCGGGCCAGCGGGGCACCGACACAGAAATGTATGCCCGCACCCAGCGCGAGGTGTCTGCCGGGCCACCGTCCGGGATCGAAATCCCATGGCCGGGAATATTCCGCGGGATCACGGTTCGCGGCGGCCAGCAGGCACGCGACCCGATCGCCGCGCCGGAACCGATGGCCGAATTTCCTGACCTCCTCGTTGGCGAAGCGGGTAAACATGTGCAGGGGTGGATCATGCCGCATGATCTCCTCGACCGTGAACTCAATGGACCTGTCGGACAGCCATTTCGGGTCCGGTCCCTGGCTGGCGAGTGCGCGTATGCCATTGCCCAGCGTATGCACGGTCGCCTCGTGGCCGGCATTCAGCAGAAGGATGCAGTTAGAGATCAGTTCATCGGGTGAAAGCCTGTCTTCCGCCTGCCCGGCCGCGATCAGGTGGGTGATCAGGTCGTCGGCGGGATCGGCGCGACGTCGTTCCACGTAACCGCGCAGGAAAGCGCTGAACTCACCGCCCGCCGTTGCGGCGGCCTCCTCGATGCCGCGGTCGCGGCGCGCCTGATACATGGCGACCATGGCATTCGACCAGGCCAGTAACTGCGGCGTCATTTCCTCGGGAACGCCGAGCAGGCGCGCGATGACGATGACCGGAATCGGGGAGCAATAGGCGGGGATGATATCGAACTCGTTATCGGGAAAGGCGTCGATCAGCCTGTTGCAGAGCGCTTCGATGCCCGGTTCCATTCCGCCTATCCGCCGGGAGGTGAAGGCACGCAGTACAAGCCCGCGTAAACGCGTGTGGCGAGGCGGTTCAGCCTGTATGAGCGAGTGGGTCTCGATCTCATGGAAGGGTTTCACATGGGATGGTGGCGGTGTCGCCAGTTCGACCGGCTCCTCCCGCCCGAAGCGCCGGTCTCTCAGGAATTCGTTGGTTGCCTCGAAGGTCGTGGTTGCCGGCAGCCCGTAGTCTTCCCAGTAGACCAGCGGACCCAGTTCCCGCGCACGATCATAGAATGGGTAGGGATTCTGGACAAAGTCCGGGTTTGTCGGCGGCTGCCGAACGCGTGGTAGATCACCGTAGCGTTCCCCGTCACCGTCCACGCCCCTGGTCTCCAGGAAATCTCGCGCGCCGCTCAGGATTCGCGGGTCCGGGCCTCGAAGCGGGGGAGCATGGCCGAGAAATCCTTTCCGGCACCGCCTTCGCGCTCGACGAAACCGCGGTAGAGTTCGGTCGCGGCCCTGCCCATCGGTGTGTCGGCACCTACCGTCTCGGCGGCGCATTGGCTCAGTCGAAGATCCTTGAGCATGAGATCAGCGGAGAAGCCGGGTCGGTAATCGTTGTCGGACGGCGAGTTCGGCCCGATACCGGGGGCCGGACAATAGGCGTTCATTGACCAGCTGTAGCCGGAGGACGTGCTGACCACATCGAACATCGCCTGCCTGTCCAGGCCCAACCTGTCCGCTAGGACGAACGCCTCGCAGGTCGCTATCATGGTGGCGCCCAGGATCATGTTGTTGCAGATTTTCGCCGCCTGGCCATTGCCCGGTCCGCCACAATGCACGGCCTTCCGGCCCATTATGTCAAAGAGTGGCTTCACCTTTCCGAACGCCAGTTCGCTACCTCCGACCATGAATGTAAGCGTGCCGGCCGTCGCTCCCCCGGTACCGCCCGAGACCGGTGCGTCGAGGGGTAGGAGTCCGGCCGCCTCGGCCTTGAGCGCCACGGCCCGGGCGTTTTCGACTTCGACCGTTGAACAATCTACGAAGCATGCACCCGTCCGAGCCGCGGGGATGGCCTCCGTTGCGACGGCGCGGAGAGTCCCGCCGTCTGGAAGCATGGTGATTATCGTTTCGGCGCCGTTGACCGCCTCCGCAACGCTGGCGGCTGCCTTGACCCCGACGGGTACCCGCGCGGCGATGTCGAACCCGCTTACCTTCAGCCCGGCCGCCGCCAGATTCCGCGCCATGGGGCCGCCCATATTGCCCAGGCCGATGAATGCGATGCTCATGATGTTTCCTCCAGGATCAGTTCGGCGTTGCCAAGTGGGGCCAGTAAAGCGGTCACGTCGCGCGGTGTCACCGTTTCCGGATCGTGCATCCACTCAGGACTATGGTCTTTGTCGATGATCCGGGCACGGATTCCCTCCATGAAGTCACCATGTTCCGACGCGCGCGACGTGAAGCGGTATTCCTGCCTCAACGCATTGTGGATCTTTGGGTTCGCACGGACACGGTTCAGGAGTTCCAGCGCGCAGGCCATTGAGAGCGGGGAGTTGCGGCCCATGGCCTTGGCCGCGTCAGTGGCGAGTGAAGTGGCTGACATCTCCAGCCGGTGGAGGATGTCGACCAATGAGGAGTCCGAGAACAGGCGATCGATCTCGGCCTGCGCCGCCATCATCCGAGATTCAGGAGAGGGACATGCGGCGGCTTCGACCAAGGACAGGTCACCGGAATCCTCGAGTGCGGCGACCAGCGGCGGCCAGGAGCTCTCGGGAATGTAGCGGTCCGCAAAACCCGCGTGGATCGCGTCCCCCGGACCCATCCTCGCCGAGGTCAGGGCGAGATATTCGCCCAGTCGGCCGGGAGCCTTCGCGAGAATCAGCGAGCCGCCGACGTCCGGAACCAACCCAATGCCGCATTCGGGCATCGCTACCCGGCTGGAGTTCCCGACAATGCGGTGGCTGGCGTGGCAACCCAGTCCGACACCGCCGCCCATGACGAAACCTTGCATCAAGCTGACGATCGGTTTCGTGTATCCGGCGAGCCGCGAGTTCAGCCGGTATTCGTCGCGCCAGAACCTGCGGCCGAATTCAAAGTCCCCGTTTTTGCCGGCGTTGTACATAACCGCGATGTCGCCACCCGCGCAGAAGGCTTTCTCTCCTTGGGCATCGATTATGACCAGATCGACGTTTTCGTTGGCTGCCCAGTCGTCCAGCGCGGTGCCTATGGCGGGAATCATCCGATGTGTCAGGGCGTTCAGCGCCTCGGGGCGACGAATGGTGATCCGGCCCGCACGGCCAACGGTTCGGATATGGATCTCTTTCATTCCGATGCGGCCAGCATCGAGCGGCTGATAATGAGCCGCATGATTTCGTTAGTCCCTTCAAGTATCTGGTGTACGCGAAGATCCCTTACGATCTTCTCGATCCCGTAATCCGCGAGATACCCGTATCCGCCATGCAGCTGAAGGCAGCCGTTTGCGACCTCGAAGGCCATATCGGTCACCATGAGTTTCGCCATCGCGCAGAATCTTGTCGCGTCGGAAGCCCCCGTATCCAGCTTCCAGGCGGCCTGTCGCAGGAACGTTCTGGCCGCCTGCAGCCGGGTCTCGAAATCGGCGAGCCGGAATCGCAGCGCCTGGAACTCATTGATGGGTTTTCCGAACGCCCTGCGTTCGGACATGTAGGAAACCGTTGCGTCGAGCGCCGCCTGCGCCGCGCCCAGGGAACCGGCGGAAATGTTGAGACGTCCGCCGTCGAGGCCGGCCATCGCGTACGCGAAGCCCTTGCCTTCAGCGCCTATCAGGTTTTCGGCGGGTATCCGGCAGCCGTCGAAGCGCACCTCGGTCGTCGGCTGCGCGCGCCATCCCATTTTTTCCTCCGGCGCCCCGAACGAAAGTCCCGGCGTTCCGTCTTCCACGACAAGGGCGGAAACGCCGCCGGGCCCTTCCCCACCTGTCCGGCACATGACCAGATAGGCGTCCGAATAGCCGCCTCCCGAAATGAATGACTTCACGCCGTTCAGGACATAGCCTTCATTCGTGCGCACGGCCCCGCTTCTCAACGCGGCGGCGTCGGAACCGCTGCCCGGTTCGGTGAGACAATACGAGAATACCTTTGTCATCGCGCACAGATCCGGCAGCCATCTGGCGCGGCAATCGTCATCACCGAACCTGTCGATCATTCCGCCGACCATATTGTGGATCGAAAGAAACGAGCCGACCGACGGGCAGGACATCGCCAGCGCCTCAAAAACCAGCGTCGAGTCAAGCCGCGAAAGTCCCGATCCGCCGAATTTCTCGGTCACGTTGAGACCACCGAAGCCGAGTTCCGCCAGCGTCGGCCAAAGTTCCCTGGGGATCGTTCCTTCGGATTCCCACCGTTGCGCGAAAGGCGCGATATGTTCCTCGCCGAACGACCTCGCCGTGTCGAAGATGGCGGATTGCTCTCCACTTAGCGCGAAATCCATTCGGGAGGCTCCATGCTACGGTATGAACTTTGGGCTCTGTACTGCTCCGACGCTCACCGCCAGACAGACCCGAGCGCTTAAAGATCGGCGCTGAACTCCTCGACCAGTGAACCGATGACGGCAGCCATGGCGCGGTCCCCATCGCCTGTCCGCTCCAGTTCAGCGGCATGCACCGCGCGCTGTCGCCTGGAACTGTTTCCCTCCGCCAGGATGTTCCGAGCGGCCTCGATCTCCGCTGAGCAGTTCAGGAAATCCGCGTCCTCCTCCACGAGTTCGATCATTTCTTCAAGAAGGTCCGCGAATGCCACCACCTCACCGCGGCCGAAGTCGATCAGACCCTCATCCATGCCGTAACGCATGGCTCTCCAACGATTCTCTCCCACGAGAAACGCGTCGTAATGCCGCCAGCGTTGGTTCATGGTGCGAAGTCGCCAGAGCATTCTGAGAAGGCACTGGTTAAGCGCGGCGATGGAGAGCGTATGCTCCAGTCGAGGAGAGTTGTCGCAGATTCTGGTCTCAAGCGTCGGAAATCGGCCGGAAGGACGCAGATCCCACCAGATCTTCGTCGCGTCCTCTATCGCTCCGGTGGCCACGATCGTGTCGACGGAGCGCAGGAACGCCGAGTGGTCGTTGATATGAGGCGGCAAGCCGGTACGCGGGAGGTTATCGAAGGTTATCATTCGATAGCTTGCGAGGCCGGTGTCCTGTCCCTGCCAATACGGAGAGGAGGCGCTGAGCGCGAGCAGATGGGGCAGGAAGTACGTGAACTGGTTCATCAGGTCGATACGGAGATCGTCGTTCTCGATACCGATATGAACGTGCATTCCGGAGATCATAAGACGCCTCGCAACCCCCGCAAGATCGTGTTGAAGTGCGTTGTAGCGCTCGCCTTCGGTATGATGCTGGTCCTGCCAGCTAGCGGTAGGATGGCAACTTACCGCCAGAGGGGCCAGACCGTATCGCCCCGCGATACGCGCGACGGTGCCACGCAGCCGCTTCAGGTCTTCACGCGCCTCCGAAATGTCGGCGCATATTCCCGTGCCGACCTCGACCTGGCAGCGCAGGAATTCGGGCGACACCTGGCTGCCGAGCTCCGCCGCGCAGTCGTCCATCAGTTCCTGCGGCACTTCGGTTAGTTCGAGAGTGTCGCTGCGGATAAGAAGATATTCCTCCTCGATCCCCATAGTAAGGCTGGGTGAAGTCAGCAATACCGCGCTCCCTGATTTTCCCGCGACCCACCGACTCGCAGAGACATGAAGGATTGGCAAGCGAAAGAGCAACGCCGGGACCGTGGCTCGCGACCGGATCCATCGGCGGGAAAGTATGCCTTGCGTGTTCCGGTGCCTCTTCGACAGGCCCCCGGGGTGGTGGACATCGCCAACGGGAAAGCGGAAGGAACCTTTGAGGCGGGCCGAACCCATGTGTCGCGCTTATGTACGGTTGGCGATTGCCTACGTTTCCGTAGCGCCCGCCCGTCAAGGCCCTACATCGGTATCCCCGACTGTCAGTTCGCTCCATACTCTTCCGCGTCAATTACCATATCTATCGGGTGCCATCCATGGCGCGGTATCAGTCCATCGCCTTGAAATGGAATTCGCCGCCTTCTTTCAGGCCGCTCGGCCAACGCGAGGTCACGGTTTTGGTTCGGGTATAGAATCTGATCGAGTCGGGTCCATGCTGGTTTAGGTCGCCAAACGCGGATTTTTTCCATCCGCCGAAAGTGTGATAGGCGAGCGGCACCGGAATTGGCACGTTGACACCGACCATCCCTACGTTGACCCGATTGGTGAAGTCGCGGGCGGTGTCGCCGTCCCGGGTGAATATCGCCGTTCCGTTCCCGTATTCATTGTTCATGGCAAACCCAAGCGCCTCTTCGTAACTCCGGGCGCGGACAGTCGAAAGAACGGGCCCGAAGATCTCCTGACGGTAGATGTCCATATCGGTGGTGACATGATCGAAGAGATGCGCGCCGACAAAAAAACCGTTCTCGTAACCCTGCAGGGAGAAGTCTCGGCCGTCAACCACCAGCTCCGCGCCCTGCGCGATGCCGGAGTCAACCAGGCTGAGAATGCGCTGTTTCGCCTCGGCCGTCACGACGGGGCCAAAGTCCATATCCTCGCCAGCAGTGTAGGGTCCGATCTTGAGGGTCTCAATGCGTGGCACAAGCCTTTCGATAAGACGGTCGGCCGTGCCGTCGCCTACCGGAACCGCGACTGAAACCGCCATGCAACGTTCGCCGGCGGCCCCGTATCCGGCACCTACCAATGCGTCCGCAGCCTGGTCCATATCGGCATCGGGCATTACGATCATGTGGTTCTTGGCCCCACCGAAACACTGCACGCGCTTTCCGTTCGCGCATCCGGTGGCATAGACATAACTTGCGACGGGTGTCGATCCCACGAAACCGATCGACTGCACCATGCCGTTGTGCAGCAGAGCGTCGACAGCTTCCCTGTCGCCGTTAACGACCTGGAGGATGCCGTTGGGTAGGCCCGCCTCAACCAGGAGGTCGGCCAGCATCAACGGGACGGAGGGGTCACGTTCCGATGGCTTGAGGACGAAGGCGTTTCCGCAGACGATAGCTGGAGCGAACATCCACATCGGGATCATGGCCGGAAAGTTGAAGGGTGTTATACCGCCACAGACGCCCAATGGCTGGCGCATCGAATAAATATCGATTCCCGGGCCGGCGCTGTCGGTGAACTCCCCCTTCATCAAATGCGGGGCACCGATGCAGAACTCGACAACCTCAAGACCACGCTGGACATCGCCGCGGGCGTCCGGCAGGGTTTTGCCATGCTCGCGGCTCAACGCCTCCGAAAGACGGTCCATGTCGCGGTTCAGCAGCCTTACGAACTCCATCATGACCCGCGCGCGGCGCTGCGGGTTGGTAGCTGCCCACGCTGGTTGGGCCTCCGCGGCCCCGGAAATGGCGGCTTCAACCTCATCTTTTGAGGCAAGAGGCACTCTCGCCTGCGTCTCTCCGGTCGCGGGGTTGAACACGGTTCCAAAACGGTCAGAACCGCCGCTAACTCTTTTACCATTTATGTGATGATAAAGGTCTTCCATGATGACCTACCTCCGCAGTTCTCCGATCAAATGGCCGTTCCCGGATAGTTCACTCGGCTCCTCTGGCGGTGGCCGAACCTGATTGTTGGCCGCCGGAAAATCATGCACCCTGCTCCGGGCGCGAAATCCAACAGTCGGCTCGGGAGGGATGTAATCGCCGGCAAGGACCATTTTCAAGTGTCGTTGACATCGAGTGATCAACGCCATCCGCCGCACGGCTTTCCACGCACAAGGCTGTCCATTGCATTTCGGCCCGGGAGCCATCGGCGCTGGGTAATGCCTAATATACCGGCTTTCCGTTGCCTACTCCCCAATATTCCGGTCTGCGGAGCCTTTGCGGATTTCCTCAGAGCGACCCGGCACCCCGCCCTTGGCGTTCCGGGGCGGAGAAATCCGTTCCGTTTTGCGGCTCCCCGAGCTTAGGGATCCGAGCGAAGGCGTAACGTGCGGGTCAAGCCCGCCAGCCTCCACGAGGTGACGGCGGAAAGACGGGATCGGGCAGTGATAAAGGCCCCCGGTCTTCCGTTGCAGGGCACCCTGATGCACGAGATGCGTTAGAAACGCTTGGGGATCCTGTCCCCTTGGCAAGCGGCGTCCGGGATCTTCGGCTACACTGGCCTCAATTATCCGCAGGATGTCATTCAGTCTCGCGCCCGGGGTGGCGGGGTTCGCGCCGGGGACGGCCTGCATCACCTTCGCGACAAGATCTTCGCTGTCCTCCATCTCCGGGCTGCGCTGGTCCTCGTAGTGGCGCCTGCGGCCCTCCACCGCCTCACGACTGACCCGATCCCAATTCACGCGCTTTAGGTCACCGCCCGCGGCGAGCGCCGCCCGACCGAGGGCCTGCAACGCGATATGCAGGTGCCGGGGCCAGCCTTCGGTCGGTTCGGCCAGTGCTTCCAGACGGGCACCGTGACCTTCTGGATCGATGGCGAAGGCATGGTGGAACCCTATCATCAGGGATCGGGTCTCCTCCGCGGCCAGCGCGCCAATTTCATGGTGTTTCACGCGGGTGAGTCCCATCGCCCGGGCCGCATCCAGTGTGCCGCCAAGCCCGGCCAGGACGAGTGTAATCGGCAGGCCGGTGTCGCCGTCGTGGACTGACTGGAACAGTTTGGCCAGAGGATCCTCATCCGTCCTCTTGAGGCGCTGGGCTTCGTCGACCGCTAGGATCACGGGTGCTGGCAGACCCCGGGGACCGGCCCAGCTTTCGACCCAGGCCCTGAACGCGTCCCAGTCCGGATCCAGTGTCGCGGGACAGGTCTCCTTTCTCCGCTCGACGTTCACGCCAACGATCGGAGCGCTGACTCCGCCGGACACGGTACGCCCACGGGATTCCTCCGCCAGGAAATCCGGGGCCTTATCCGGATTCAGTATCCGCGCAAGGGGTAGGAGGACCGTCTTCGGCCCCTTGATCCTTCCCGACCCCAGGATGAGCACACGCGGTGCGGGATCCGTGTCGTCCTGTCCTATGGGCATCCGGACGGCGCTCCGGGCCCGGAGTTCGGCCAAGCAGGAGGTCTTGCCAGCCCCTGGCGCACCTTGGAGCACGCGCGTGGACTTAGCCATGTCTCCCGGATCCGTGGCACGCCAAGCCACACGGGATCGTGACAGGATGTCCTTCAGGATGTCTTCCCGCCCGACGAAGACCGGCGGTCGGGCACCTTCATCCCGCTCCAGAAACGCTTCGAGTTCGCCGCGTCTCAACGCCATGATCCCCCAATTCCCGCACACGCTACCCGAAGCCGCGCGGTGCGTCAATGGACAGTCGCAGACGCAGACGGGCAGGGTCATCCCACGCTAGTTTTTCTTGACAGCGAACCGCCACCCCGGCCCGGAAATCCGGAAAACGAATCGCCTTTCGGGCCCGAAAGAAGCCGTTTCGGCGTCCGGACGGCCACCGCTGGCGGCAAACCGGCCAAAACCGGCCACCTCGATACCTGATCCGGCCGCCAGACGACACGCTCGCCATAGCGTGGGAAAGTCCTGGCGGACGGGCCGCAATGGCATTCGGATATGGATTTCCCGCGTCCCAGCGTGCCCAGCGGACGGCGGAGGCCGCCCGCTGGGCCGGGTTCCGGTCGATAACGCGCTGCGGGAAGCCTCATGACATCGCCGCCAGCGGCGCTTCGCGGGAGAATGTGGCGGAACGTCACCCGCGCCTGTGGCGCGTTGCCGGCC
>JAPOUP010000265.1 GCA_026708635.1 Rhodobacter sp. | reverse complement strand
GCCAGCGCAAGCGGTCATGCATCGTGTCACTCAGTGCTAGCGGGCTCTTCTAAAGTGACCGCGTTCATGCCTTGACCGAGGCGCCGCGGTGTGCCCATTCGACCGTATATTTCTTCACGGTCGCTCTCCGTCCGCAGAATGGAACATGTCCATTTCTCAATTATAAACTGCTGCTAGCGAAAGATTCTGACATGAATCCATATGTCCGATCATTGTGCGGCCAAGTTGTTGCCGCAGGCCTACACGCTCACCATTCGGATCAAGCGTGCATGCAAGAAACGGTAACGGTAGGGTGTTCAGCGATGTTCTCGGAAGTCGCTGCTTTGGTCGCCCGCGTTTGAGCCGGACGTGATTCCTTTCAGAAGTTCGATCAGTTCCTCGGTCGCGGGCCTGCCCAGGTTTTGCAGCAGGTCCGCGTCCTGCCCTTCGACCTCCCGCCTGATCCGCAGCATTCGCTTACGTCCCAGCGCCGTGGCAAGGACATTGATCTGGCGATGATCGTGCCGGGCGACCTGACGATGAACCAGCCCGTCCGAAACCATCCGGTCGACCAGCTTGGTCAGCGTCGGAGGATTCATCAGCGCCACATCGGCGAGCTGCCCCATCGTCAAGCGCTCTCCGGTCTCCAGGGTCTCCAGGATCCTCCATGCCTCGATCTGCATGCCATGCCTCTTCAATCGCGTGTTCAGGGACGTGGCGACTTTGCGATGCGCGGCGGCCAGTGCGTAAGAGAGGTAGTTCCGGATTGGATTTGAACTCGATTCCATGAGGCTCACCACAGCTTCCGGGACAAAGCTAGTTGACCTGGAAAGTAAATTCAATTGGTATGTGATGGTTGGTGATGGAGGCGGTACGGATGGTGTGTTCCACAAGCATGCTTCCGAGCGTTCCGACCGAACTGGAGGAACTGCGCGACGACCCCGTTCTGCGTAGCGGCGGCATGTATCGTATCGCCCTGCTCATTCCGCTATGCGGAGCGGCGGGACTTTGGGCGCCTTCCTGTATTTCGAGCGCGCAGGTCGCTGTCGAGGAGTTGAACCGATCCAATGGCATCGCCGGGCGCAAGGTCCAGCTCATAATGATCGATGCGGCAATGGAGGCAAGCATATCGATTGAGGAAACCGTCAACGACCTGATCGCGACGGACTCGATCGATGCGATCGTAGGCATGCATATAAGCGCCGTACGCCAGCGCCTCAGTAAGGTCGTTCGCCAGCGCGTGCCCTATATCTACACACCGCTTTACGAAGGCGGCGAACGGACGGACGGATTGTTCGCGATCGGTGAGATACCCGAGGAACAGCTCGGTCCTTCGATGGAGTACATCCAGATCGAATACAGGCCGCGCAGCTGGGCGCTTATCGGCAACGACTACGTCTGGCCGAAGACATCGCACGGCTACGCGAAGAAGAAATTGCGCGATATGGCCGTGAACCTGTCCTATGAAAGGTACCTGCCGTTCGGGCTGGACGGTATGCCTCTCGTTGTCGAGGAGATCGCGAGGTCCGGCGCGGAGGCGGTGCTGATCTCGCTTGTCGGGCAGGATGCCGTCGCTTTCAACCGGGCGTTCGGCCAGGCGAGACTGCACGACCGCATCGTGCGTCTGTCCTGCGCCATCGAGGAAAACGGGCTTCTGGGGAGCGGCGCGCGGAACAGCCAGCGCATGTTTGTCGCGTCCTCCTATTTCGCAACCCTCTCCACTGAGGCGAACGCGGCTTTCAAGGAGCAGTACTATCGCGTCCATGGAGAGCAGGCCCCGATGCTGAACGCGCTCGGTCAATCGACCTATGAAGGCGTGCACTTTCTGGCCGGGCTGATGCGCGAGCACGCCAATATCTGGCGTGACCACAGCGTTTTCGACGCTCCTCCGGTGATTCACAGGAGCGGGCGCAGGCTTTGCATATCGGATCGGCTCACACGTGCGCCGATCTATTTGGCGCGGGCGGATGGCCTGCAGTTTGAGATAATTAAACGTATATAAAACATATATTTGATAACAATCATTTTCCAATCGAAGATATTATTTGAATCCGAAAATAAAATTGGCTACTCTGGGAGCCGAAGATCTCGGTCCCGCGTGTCCGGCGATTTTCGGAAGGGAAGGAGTTCCGCCTTGGACTGGGTCATCGTGTTGCTTATCGCCGCGGCCGTCGCGCTGGTCTCGATCTGGTTCCTCCAGCGCTATTACGCGAAGTCCAGTCTGGACACCGCTCTGGTCAGAACCGGGTTCGGTGGCTGTCGCGTCGTGACCGAAGGCGGGTGTCTGTCCCTGCCTATCCTGCACCGGATCCAGAGAGTTTTCATGGGCGCCCTTTCGCTTGGGATCCGTCGCGATGGCCAGGACGCGGTTCTGACACGCGATCAGATGCGCGCCGACATCGAGTTTGAATTCGAACTTCGCGTCGCGCCGACCCAGCAGGGTGTCTCCGCCGCCGCCCGAACGCTCGGCCCTAGAATCGCGCGGGGTGGGCAGCCACTCGGTGACATCCTGACAGGCCCGATGGTTGACGCGATCCAGCGGGCGGCGGCGGCCCGAACGCTGGACGAAATCCATCTGGATCGATCCGCGTTCTCCAACGATGTGGCGGAGACCGTGGAAGCCCAGGTGTCCAGGCTCGGGCTCACGCTTATTTCGACTTCATTGGTTAGAGTCGATCAAAGCGACCTGGGTCAGTTGAACGAGAACAACGCATTCAACGCCCAGGGGATGCGGCGGCTGGCCGCGCTCGTCGCGGACCAGCGCAAGGAGCGCGTTCGCATAGAGACCGAAGCGGAGGTTTCCGTTCGCGAAAGCAGGCTGTCCCAGCATCAGAGGCAGCTCGAACTGCAGCGCCAGGAACGGGAGGCTGAAATCGCGCAGCAGGAACATCTCGCCAAGCTCGAGGCGGATGCCAAATCGCGACAGGACCGCGCCCGCGATGACGCCGCGCTCGCGAGCGACACCGCCCGGATCGAGAACGAGAGACTGACGAAGGCCGCACGGGTCGAAAGTGACGCTGAACTGCGGAAAGCGGAGATGGCCGCGATCCTTGCGCTCGAGGAAGACAAGATCTCCAATGAGATCCGGATCGCGAGAAAACGCGCGGAAGAGGCCGAGGCCCGAGTCGCCGAGGAAGAGGCGCGCGCAAGGGTCATTCTGGCCGCGGAAAGCGTTCAGGCGCGCAAAGAGCGTGCCATCGCCGAACGCGAACGCGAGATCGCGCGTCTCAGGCAGGAGAAGGATCTCGATCTCGAAAGCGCCCGGGTGAAGCGCGACGTCGAAACACTGCTCGAGAGAGCCCGTGCCGGTGCGACGGTCAAGACCGGGGAAGGTGAGGCCGAGCGCGCGCGGATGGAAGCGGAGGCGGCCGGACGCGCTGCCCTGAACAAGGCGGAAAACACCCTCGGGGACGCGGTGATCAAGATGCGCCTTGAGGAGCGCAGGCTCGACCGACTGCCCGAAATCATGACGCAGATGATGAAGCCGGTCGAGAAGATCGACTCCATCAGAATCAACCAGATTTCAGGCGCCGGCGGTCCCGTTAGCGGTGGAGACGGTGTGGATGGGGCGTTCGGTGCCGCCATGGACCAGATCCTGGGTATGGCCGTGCGTCTTCCGACCATGAAACGAATGGGAGAGGAAATCGGGCTTGACTTTGACTCCAACCTCGCCGGTCGCACCGCCGACTACGCCAACCGCATCAAGGACGGATCCGGGAATGACAAGGGGAAGTCGAGACCGTGAGGCTCCATATGTCGGATTACATCAGGAGGTAACAGATATGTCGCTGAATCGTCGAAAATTCCTGACTGCCGCGGCAGCGGCCGCGAGCGCGTCCACGCTGCCCCGCATGGCTATCGGTGCCGACAGTATCAAACTTGGTTCGATACTGGACACGTCGGGCATTTTCGATGCCTACGGCACGCCGATGGATATGGCAATGCGTCTTGCCGTGAATGAGCTCAATGCCGCCGGTGGTTTGCTTGGAAAGCAGGTCGAGGTCGTCGCGTACGATACCCAGTCGGACATGGCGCTGTATTCGCAATACGGGCAGAAGCTTACCCGGCAGGATCGGGTGGATGTCGTGCATGGCGGTATCCTTTCGGCTTCCCGGGAAGCGATCCGCCAGATCATGCGTAAGTCGCGGACACTCTATTTTTACAACGTTCTCTACGAAGGCGGTGTCTGTGACAGGAACATCTTCATCAATGGTGTCACGCCGGCCCAGCAGGTCGAGGCTCTCGTGCCCTACGCGATGGGAAAGTCGGGCAGGACGGTCTACATCCTCGCCGCCGACTACAACTACGGGCAGATCACGGCGCGCTGGATCCAGAAATTCGTGGCTGACAACGGCGGTGAGACCGTGGGCGTTGACTTCTTCCCGCTGGACGTAAGCGATTTCGGGTCGACCATCGCCAAGATCCAGTCGGTCGGCCCTGATCTGGTCATCGCGCCGCTCGTTGGTGGCGCGCATCTATCCTTTTTCCGTCAATGGGCGGCGGCCGGCATGAAAGATCGCATTCCGCTCGCTTCGACCACCATGGGCGTCGGCAACGAGCACAAGGTGCTGACTCCGGAAGAGGGCGACGGTATCATGGTCGCCTACAATTACAGCCAGGAGCTCGACACGCCGGCGAACGGCGCGTTCAAGGAAAAATGGTCGGCGGCGTACGGCGACAGTAGCCTGATTCACGAGATCGCCGTGTCCAACTATCAAGGTATCATGACTTGGGGCGAGGCCGTGCGTCAGGCGGGTTCGCTGGATCGCGAGGCCGTGATCGCGACACTGGAAACCGGGCTTTCCATCGACGGTCCGGCGGGTAGGGTGACGGTCGACCCGAAGACGCACCACGCGGTTCTCGATGTACACATCATGGAGATCGATGGGCAGGGCATGCGTGTGGTCGAGACGCTGCCGCAGCGTCAGCCGATCGACACGCAGGCGGTCTGTGACCTGCAGGCCAATCCGGACGACAATACCCAGTACGAAATCCAGATCTGACCGCCTCCGGCTCTCTCGACGGGGCGGCGGTCGCCGCCCCGCGCGAACGACGCCCAATTCCAGCGGATCCCTGCGCATATGGACCTGTACGCCGTTGTCCTTGTCGAAATGCTCTATGGGGTTGCCTCACTGGTCCTCATAAGCGCGGGGCTGGCTGTCGTATTCGGCATGATCAAGGTAATCAATCTCGCCCATGGTGAATTCATGATGATGGGCGGATACGCGACGATCACTGCCGTCAATCTTGGCGTGAACGTATTCGTCGCCATGCTGGTGATCGCGCCGGTTGCCGTTGGTCTGATCGGTCTTGTCGTCGAGCGTCTCGTCATCCGCCATCTATACGGTCGGCTGGTTGACACGATGCTGGCAACCTGGGGGTTGAGCCTTTTCTTTATCGGGTTGGTCACAATGGTTTTCGGGAACACGACGACCGGAATCTCGACACCGATCCCCGGCTTCGCCATCGGAGACTATCAGGTCAATGGCTACAATTTCTTTATCATCCTGGTCTCTGCGTCGTTGCTTGTGGTGATGCTTTCCGTGCTGAAAGGTACGCGCTCCGGTCTCATCGCACGCGGGACGATGCAAAGACCGGACATGGCGGCGGCGTTAGGTTACAACCCTGATCGCATCAATATGGCGACCTTTTTCTGTGGCTCCGCGCTGTCCGGACTGGCCGGCGCCGTCCTCGCTCCTCTGGTCGGGCTCGTTCCGACATCAGGCGGCGCTTACATAGCTAAGGCGTTTATTACCGTCATCGCCGGCGGTCCCTCCCTCATCGCCGGACTGCTGTCGAGCGCGAGCCTCTTCGGTGCCGTTAACCAGATATTCACCTTCGCCATCTCGCCTGTCGTCGGCGAGGTCGCGCTGCTTGTCGCGGCGGTTGTCCTGCTCAGGGTTCTCCCCAAGGGTGTCACCGGTACGTTCTTCAAAGGCAGACCGTGATGCCCGGTAGCCTGACAAGGGACGCCATCACGATCGCATTGGTCACTGGCGTCCTTGTCTGGGTGTTGCCTCTGATCATCGGCACCTACACGCTTACCGTTCTGGTAATATATGGAATGCTTGCCCTGAGCCTCGGCCTGATATGGGGTTTTGGAGGCATTCTCTGCTTCGGCCAGGCCGCGTTCTTCGGCTTGGGCGCATATGCCTACGCAATCTCCGCGATCAACATCGGCGAGAGCACTTTACCGATGTTTCTGGCGGTACTGGTTCCGGCCGCATTCGCCGCGCTTCTTGGCGCGATGATGTTTTACGGACGCCTCGGCGACGTCTACCTCGGTGTCATCACCCTGGTTGTCACACTGATCCTGTTCAAGACCGTAAATTCGACCGCCGGCCCGCAATACGCGATCGGTAACGCCCGCCTGGGCGGGTTTAATGGCATTCCCGGTTTTCCGACGCTGAACGTGCCGGGCCTCCCGGACGCGTATATCTGGGGAGATGGATATTTCTACGTGTGCGCCGCTTTGCTCGGTCTGGTTTACATGCTTGTAACGGCTCTGCTCCGGTCAAGCTTCGGACGCGTCGCGGTGGGCATTCGGGAAAACGAAACCCGCATGTCGCTCATGGGTTACGATGTGCGGGCTCGCAAGACCGTGATGTTCGCCATCGGCGCCGCGATCGCCGGGCTGGCCGGCGCGCTCTTCGCGAACTGGGCCGAGATCGTCACGCCGAGCCTGTTTTCTCTCGGTCAATCGGCCGAAATCATAATCTGGTGCATCGTAGGAGGGCTCGGAACCCGCCTCGGGCCGGTTCTCGGCGCGGCGGGGCTTGCATACCTCAAGTTCCTGCTCGGACAGCAGGCCCTCATCGACAACGCCCTCGTCACGGGTCTTGTTCTTGTACTCTTCGTGCTCTTTCTGCCCAAGGGTATCGTTCCGGCCCTGTCGGGGCTGTGGAATTTCGGTTTCGTGCGATGGCGGCTCCCCGGGCACATCCATCAGCGGCGTCGGCCGCGGGGCCGGGAGCGGACGCGGAATGGATGACGTCGCCCTCGAGACCTATGGCCTCACCATGCGCTTCGGCGGCGTCATCGCGGCCAACAGGGTGGACTTCAGGCTTCGCGCTCTCGAGCTTCGATGCCTGATCGGTCCGAACGGCGCGGGAAAGTCCACCTTTTTCAGATGCATCACCGGTCTACAGCGCCCAACCGAGGGCGAGGTATATATGCGTGGCATCGAGACCACGGGGTGGATGCCGCATCGGATCGCATCTCTTGGTGTCGGGATAAAGACCCAGACGCCCAATGTCATGGACTCTCTCAGCGTTCATGAGAACATCTGGCTTGCCGCGCGGAGGTTTCATGACCTGCGGGAGGCCGATCGCAAGACCCAGGAGATCATCGAGCTTCTGGCACTGGGGGAGATCGCGAGGGATGATCTCGGACGGCTGGCACATGGCGAAAGACAGCGCGTGGAACTCGGGCTGGTTGCCGCCGGCGATCCTTGGCTCATCCTGCTCGACGAGCCCGCCGCCGGCTTGAGTGCGGGTGATATCGAGCGGATGACCGGCACCATCCGTGAACTCAACAGTCGCGCCGCGCTCATAATCGTTGAGCACGATATGCAGTTCATTCGTTCAATCGCCGAGACGGTGACGGTCTTTCATCAGGGGAAAGTGCTGATGGAGGATCATGTGGACCGGGTCATGTCCGATCCCGTGGTGCGCAACGTCTACCTTGGAAAAAAGGCCTGAGATGAACCGGGCCGTGACGGACATACTTGAGGTCGCGGGACTCACGGGCGGATATGGCAGGGTGCCGATCCTGCATGGAATCGACTTCTCGGTCGCCGGGAACGAAGTGGTGGGTATTCTCGGCCACAACGGAATGGGCAAAACCACGCTTCTGAAGACCTTGATGGGATTTCTGCCGTCCGGGTCAGGAACGATCAGGTTCCGCTCCGAGGACGTCACCCGGATGTCGCCGCACGAACGCGCCGGGCGTGGCGTCGGATACGTTCCACAGGGCAGGGGCGTTTTCCCTCAATTGACGGTTCGCGACAATCTCCGTTTCGCCTGGCATGAGTATGCCGGCGCTTCCGAAAACCATGTACTGGAGTCAGTCTTTGCGGATTTCCCCCGCCTCCGCACCCTGTCTGAACGGGAGGGCGGAGCCCTGTCGGGTGGTGAACAGCAACTGCTGGCGCTGGCGAGATGCCTGATGGGAGATCCGGAATTCCTGCTTCTGGATGAACCGACCGAGGGCATCCAGCCCTCGATAGTCGAGGAAATGGAGAAAACGCTTCTTCACCTCCGCGAGAGCCGGGGGATTTCCATCCTTCTGGTTGAACAGAATCTCGACTTCGTCTCAGGGCTGTCGGATCGGGTCCTTGTCCTCGAACGGGGTCGGATCACGGGAGAACTGCGAAAGTCGGATCTTTCGGACCGGGCCAAGGTCGATCGGTTCCTCGGGTTCGGAACCCCGCGTTCGACCGGAGGACACGACAGTCCGCGCCAGAGGCCGCGGACCGGTCCTCAAACGCGATCCAGCACCGCAAAAACACAGCCGGATCAACCGACCATCCCAGATTTGGTGACCAACATGACAGTAAAACGCCCGACACTTTCGCAGATGCGCGACATGGCCGACCGTTTCGGCATGAGCCTCACGGATGACGAACTGCGTGAATACTCCGAAATCATGGAACCTTACATCCAGGCTTACGATCGTCTGGATAAGACACCGGACAACCTGCCGCCGGTACGTTATCCCCGCTCACCGGGCCGCTTCCCGGATTTTTCCGAGAATCCGCTTAATGCGTGGTATGTAAAGACCGAAATCAAGGGTGCGCCTGACGGTCCGCTGCGGGACAGACGGATCGCGCTGAAGGACACGATCTGTCTGGCTGGTGTGCCGATGATGAACGGATCGTCGGTGATGGAGGGCTACACGCCGGAAATCGACGCGACCATCGTTACCCGAATGCTGGACGCTGGCGCGATCATCGCGGGCAAGGCGCATTGCGAGAACTTCTGCCTCTCGGGCGGTTCACATACCGGGGCCAAGGGCCCGATCCACAATCCCTGGAAGCGCGGTTTCATGGCGGGTGGCTCGTCCGGAGGATCGGCGGCACTGGTCGCCGCCGGGGAAGTCGACATGGCCATCGCCGGAGATCAGGGAGGTTCCATACGCATTCCATCCTCCAATTGCGGTGTTTACGGCATGAAGCCCACGCATGGGCTCGTTCCCTACACCGGGGTCATGCCGATCGAGCAGACGATTGACCATGTCGGTCCAGTGACGAACACCGTCGCTGACAATGCCTTGTTGCTCGAAGTCCTCGCCGGCGAGGATGGGCTTGATCCGCGCCAATACTGTCCGCGGACGTTTCGCTACACGGAGGCCTTGGGGCGCGGGGCGCGGGGGCTCCGGATCGCAAAGCTCAAGGAGGGGTTCCACCGGCCCGAGAGCGAAGAGGACGTCGACCGGGCGGTGCTTGCCGCCGCCGACCGCTTCCGGGAACTCGGTGCGCAGGTCGATGAGATCTCCATACCGGAGCACAATCTCGCGGTTGACTGCTGGACGGCGATCACCGTCGAGGGTCTCCAGGACCACATGATGCACGGAAACTCCGGCGGTACCAACCATAGAGGTCTCTTCCTGCCATCCATGATGGATCACATGGCCCAGTGGCGAAACAGAGCCGACGAACTGACCCACTCGCTCAAGGTCTGCATGTTTCTCGGCGAGTTCTTCCAGGAGCAATACCGTGGCCGCTTCTATGGCAAGGCACAAAATCTGATGCGCAGGGTCAACCAGACCTACTCGGAGGCGCTGGGGCGGTATGACCTACTTTTGATGCCGACTGTACCGATGAAGCCGCAGCCAATTCCGCCCGCCGACTGCTCCATCAGCCTTTATGTAAAGCGCGCGTTCGAAATGATCGGCAACACCGCGCCTTTTAACGGCGGTATGCCCGCGATGAACGTTCCATGCGGCTTGTGCGAGGGCCTGCCCATAGGCATGATGCTTGTCGGCGAGAGATTCGGAGAGATGAAGATCTATCAGGCCGCGCATGCCTTCGAGCAGGCCTGCGACTGGCGGACGGTTTGAACGGGGGTGCCGAAATATGTCAATCCTGAACGAGAGCCTGGCGGGCCGGATTTCCGATTGGGGGGCAAAGTCCGAAGCGCCGGCCGGGTCGACCGCGCCGGAAGACGGCCAATCCTACGTCCGCGGGCCTTCGCACCCGCCCTTGGCCTATGCCACCATCCCGCAGCTATTGAGCGGAGCGGTCTCGCGGTTTGGTCCGCGCGAGGCCGTCGTGTTCCGCGAGCAATCCGTCAGGATGAGCTATTACGATCTCGACCGGGCGGTGGACGAGCTCGCCTCCGGCCTTCTGGCGCTGGGCCTCGACAAGGGCGATCGTGTGGGCATCTGGTCGCCAAACCGCGTCGAATGGGTTCTGACCCAGTTCGCCACCGCGCGGGTGGGTCTTCTGCTGGTGAACATCAATCCGGCCTATCGTTCGGTGGAACTGGAATACGCGCTGAACAAGGTCGGGTGCAAGGCGCTCATCGCGGCGGGATCGTTCAGGACTTCCGATTATTCGGCAATGATACGGGGTCTCGCCCCGGAACTTGAGGACTGCGAGCCGGGACGGCTTCAGTCCGCCAGGCTTCCGCATCTGCGCAGTGTCGTGATTATGGAGGAGGAGCCCGGTGCGGGAGCGTATTCCTTCGATGATCTCCGTAAGCTTGGGGGACCCGCGCAGCAACTCAGGCTGCCGGAGATAGACAGGACCCTCAGCCCAGACGACGCGATCAACATACAGTTTACGTCCGGCACGACCGGCCGACCCAAAGGGGCAACCCTCTCGCACTACAATATCGTCAACAACGCCCGTTTCGTCACCGACCGGATCGCCCTGACCGAAACCGACAGGCTGGCGATCCCCGTCCCGCTCTATCACTGCTTCGGCATGGTCATGGGAGTTCTGGGCGCGGTCAGTAAAGGGGCAGCGGTGGTTTTCCCCGGCGAAGGCTTCGATGCGGTCCAGACACTCGACGCCCTGGCCGAGGAGCGGTGTACGTCGGTTTACGGCGTTCCGACGATGTTCGTGGCGATGCTGGAGGATCTCGAGAGAACACCGCGCGATCTGTCCAGCCTTCGGACCGGAATTATGGCGGGCGCGCCGTGCCCGGTTGACGTAATGCGGCGCGTCAATTCGGAAATGAACATGAGAGAGGTCACGATCGCCTACGGCATGACGGAAACGTCACCGGTGTCCTTCCAGAGTTTCGTTGACGATCCCACGGATAGGCGATGTGAAACCGTGGGCCGGGTTCATCCCCATCTCGAGGTCAAGATCATCGACAGCGAAAACCGGATCGTTCCGGTCGGTACTCACGGCGAGCTTTGCACGCGGGGTTATTCCGTCATGAAAGGGTATTGGCGGGAGGAAGGGCAGACGGCCGCAAGCATAGTGGATGGCTGGATGCATTCAGGCGATCTCGCCACGTTCGACGAAGAGGGCTTCTGCTCGATAGTCGGTCGCGTGAAGGACATGATCATCCGGGGCGGCGAGAACATCTACCCGCGCGAGATCGAGGAATGCGTGATCGGCCATCCGAAGGTGAACGACGCCCAGGTCTTCGGCATCCCGGATGAGCGGTTCGGCGAGGAAGTCTGCGCCTGGGTAGTTCCGAAGCCAGGGATGGAGGTTTCCGGCGAGGAGCTGCGTGAGGCCCTGAAGGGACAAATAGCTCACTTCAAGGTTCCGAAGCACGTCCGGATCGTTGACGAGTTGCCAATGACGGTCACCGGAAAGCCGCAGAAATTCGTGATGCGGGACAGGATGATCGAGATGCTGGCGGCTGGAGCGGAATAACCTTGACCGATGTGTGGGGCTTAAGTGCTGGAATGCCCCGGGCCAGACATCGCGTCTTCTATTCGGGCCTGACCTTGTGACCTCTGGATCAACCTCCTCGTGGCATGTCGGTCCCGTGTGATGCCATGACCGGAACCCAATGACCGGTCCGTGACGAAGACAGGTCGAGGTGCGGCCGCGTCCCACGGTCGCGGGTGGCGCCGCGCCTTGCAGAACGATCGGTGTCATTCCCGGGAGGCGTCCGCCTCGACCGGCCCGGAGTGTCGCTAGTGCCGGGCGCCTCCCCTCCATTTCGCGCCGCCACTACGAGATCCCGGTTCGGAGAGTCCCAGGGCCAAATCCCGCCGGGAAAAGGTGACATACCCTCACCGAGCGTATGAGTTGGTGTGAACGGTTCAGGAATCCGGCGGGACTTTCCCACGCTATGGTGTGCGTGTCGTCTGGCAGCCGGATCAGGTATCGGGGTGGTCGGTTCTGGCCGGTTTGCCGCTGGCGATGGCCGTCCGGACACCGAAACGGCTTCTCTCGGGCCCGAAAGGCGATTCGTTTTCCGGATTTCCGGGCCCGGGCGGCGGTTCGCCGTCAGGAAAAGTTAGCGTGGGATGACTCTGGGAAGCCGGAAGGGTGTATCCCAGATTTTTGGCAATCGGCCAATCTGACCGGTTCGCACCCGCCGGAAATCCCTGTTTTGCCCGCCAAACGGGGAATGAGAAGGGTGCAAAATGATCATGCGTCAATAATCTGGGCTACACCCAAGCCGGAAGAGGGACTTGATTTTTCCGGTAGTTACTGCTATGTGAATGTCTGACGGGCGGTTGTGTGTGGGCTGTGAACGAAGGCGTGCGGCAGCGTCCCGGATTGGTCACGACAGCTTTTTGCGCCGCGTGCCTCCATACCGGACTTAGGTGGTCCGTCGTATGTAGTCTGGCTTTGGGAGGGAACCGCAATGGGTGCTAGAGTGAAAAGATTGCCTTTCAGAACCAATGACTTCGTGGTGTATCCGGCGCATGGTGTCGGAAAGGTGATCTGCATCGAGGAACAGGAAGTCGCTGGCTTCAAACTCGAATTTTTCGTGATCTCTTTCGAGAAAGACAAGATGACCCTGCGCGTACCGACCAACAAGGCTATCGAGGTGGGTATGCGATCGCTTTCGTCTCCCGATGTGATCTCGAAAGCGATCAGGACGCTGAAAGGCAAGGCTAGGGTGAAACGCGCCATGTGGTCGCGTCGGGCGCAGGAATATGAACAGAAGATTCATTCGGGTGACCTGATCGCGATCGCCGAGGTGGTGCGCGACCTGCACCGCACCGACGACCAGCGCGAGCAGAGCTATTCGGAGCGCCAGTTATACGAGTCGGCACTGGAACGGCTCACCCGTGAATTCGCGGCGGCTTCCGGTTCCGACGAGGAAGCGGCGCAGGCTGAGGTCCACGAGGTATTGATGGCCCGCGCGGCCTGAGCCGGAACCTGACGATGGTGAGGCACGGCCTGCGTCCGAATCATTATGGTAATGCGTCCTGTCCCGACCGCGGGGGAACGTGGCGTTGGATCGATAGGTGCGGGGGTCGAACCGCGGGAGGCTCACGAAAGTCGTATTCACCGGCTTTCGGGACCATGCCCGTCGAGATGCACCGCCGATATTCGGCGATAGGGATTTGCAGACCGAGTTGACGATCCAGACCTCCGGTGCCGGACTCCATGAATTTACCATGGAGGTCGCCCACTGGCTGGATGGCACGGATCATTCCGCCGGACTGCTGACGCTGTTCGTTCGCCATACATCCTGCTCGCTTCTGGTCCAGGAAAACGCCGATCCGGATGTGTGCCGTGATCTTAGCGGATTTATGCGTAGATTGGTTCCCGACGCCGAACATCCCGATATGCGGTATCTCACCCATACGATGGAAGGCCCGGATGATATGCCCGCCCATATCAAGGCGGCGCTGCTTCCAACCAGCCTGTCGGTTCCCGTTTGGGAAGGTCGCATGGTTCTCGGCGCCTGGCAGGGAATCTACCTCTTCGAGCATCGAGACGGGAGTTTCCGACGTAGGGTTTCGGTCCATCTAGCCGCTGACCGCGGGTCCGGCCCGCGGCGGCGCTCGGGCTGACCGTGGCCCGGAAGCGTCTGGGCCGCGGAGATACCCAAAATCAAGTGCATTGAAATTATCCCTACCCAACCGCTCGTTTCTGGCATATGGATATGGTGAAAATCCATTGAAGTGAGTCTGGGGAGAGATGCATGCGCTGTCCATATTGCGGAAATGTCGACACACAGGTGAAGGACTCGCGGCCTGCGGAAGATCATGTGGCGATCAGGCGCCGCAGGCTCTGCCTTGCCTGTGGCGGACGGTTTACCACTTACGAACGCGTGCAGCTACGCGATCTGGTCGTAAGGAAATCCAACGGTCGTCGTGAGGACTTCGATCGTGACAAGCTTGCGCGCTCGGTCCGGGTTGCGATGCGCAAGCGCCCGGTAGAGCCCGATCGAATAGACCAGATGATCTCGGGAATTGTCCGGCGTCTGGAAAGCTTCGGGGAAACGGACATTGATTCGAATATAATCGGCGAGATCGTGATGGAAAGCCTGTTGAGGGTCGATACGGTGGCTTACGTTCGTTTTGCGAGTGTCTACAAGAACTTCCAGGCAGCCGACGATTTCGAGGAGTTCATAAGCGAACTTCGTCCCGGGCCCGTCAAGGGGAGTTGACAGCCTCCGACCGACGGTTCATGCGCCTGGCGCTCGGGCTCGCCGCACGGGAACTGGGCAATGTGTGGCCGAATCCAGCGGTAGGTTGCGTCGTTGTCCGGAGCGGGAGAATCGTAGGACGGGGCTGGACACAGGCCGGCGGACGTCCCCACGCGGAGGCATGTGCGCTTTCATGGGCGGGCGGTCGCGCCCGTGGCGCGACCGCTTACGTTACGCTTGAGCCTTGTTCCCATCACGGAAAGACGCCTCCCTGTGCGGAGGCTTTGGTTCAGGCGGGTGTCAAGCGGGTCGTCGTCGCGCATCTGGATCCGGATCCGCGTGTCAATGGGAGAGGCATAAGGATTCTGGAAGAGGCCGGTACCAAGGTAAGCACCGGTGTATTGGCGGCTGAGGCGGGCTCCCTGAATCAGGGATTCCTGACCAGGGTTCGCGAGGGTCGGCCTATGGTGACACTCAAACTTGCTACCAGTCTTGACGGCCGCATCGCCACCGCCACCGGTGAGAGCCGCTGGATCACCTGTCATGAGGCGCGTCGCGCTACACATGTTATGCGTGCGCGGCACGACGCCGTTCTGGTGGGTGCGGGAACGGCCCGCGCCGATGATCCATCCCTCACCGTGCGCGGCCTTGGCGTGGAGCGCCAGCCGGTCAGAGTCGTTCTGTCACGGAGTCTGGATCTTCCGTTAACCAGCCGGTTGGCCACAACCGCTGGACAGGCCCCGGTATGGCTTTGCCATGGGCCTGATGTGGATCCGGAAGTTCAGCGTGCCTGGATGAGCCGTGGAGCCAGCCTCTTCGAGGTACCGTTAGGCGCATGTCGGCGGCTGGATCCGATGGCTGTTCTCAGGGCCTTGGGCCGTGCCGGCCTGACGCGGGTGTTCTGTGAAGGTGGGGGGAAGTTGGCGGCTTCGCTTCTGCTATCGGACGCTGTCGACCGGATCGTCACATTCAGCGCCGGCGTGGTTCTTGGAGTGGAAGGCGTGCCGTCGATGGGTGCGCTAGGACTCGCGAGACTTTCCGAGGCTCCGCGGTTTCGGCTGATCGAGTCACGTGCGATTGGCTCTGACGCGCTACAGTTCTGGTCGGTCGCGAGCTAGGGCCCGTTGACATTCATCTTGCGAATCGCTGGGTCCATCCCAACAAAGGAACAAAGCGCGACATGGAAACCGGTGTCCATTCCCCGCTTCAGAGGCGGGTTTCCGGCCGTTTCCGCAGGGTCGCTGGCCTGAGTCATGACAGCCGGTCCGGTGTCCCGAAACGCGCACCTTTCCGGTCGGAAAACGCCTCTCCGCAAACGATTGATTCTTCAGCCGGATCCGAACCGCGGCCGCAATCCCCTTTTGGGACGCTTCCGACCGCGCCGCTCCCGAGCATACGCATGGCACACCCCGCGCCGCCTCTGGCGCGGACCCCAAACCCGGCGACAGGCCCTCAAGTGCCCTCCTGAAACCAACCCCCGACCGCGGTTTCGATTCCGGGAGGGCCACAATCCGGCCAAACCCCTGCCGGCATTGGGCAAAGTCACCAATCCTATGTCGCGCTTTGTTCCTTTGTTGGGAGGAACCCA
>JAPOUP010000126.1 GCA_026708635.1 Rhodobacter sp. | reverse complement strand
GGCGGCAAGCCGCTTCGGCGACCGGAAGTCGGCGGCGTTCTTTTCCGGTTTCCACGGGAGATTTCCTGATCTAGATTCCCGCCAGTCTCCTTCAGTTCGGAAAATCACCCATGTCACTGACATTCGCGCAAGCCGATGTCCCATCGACACCGATCCACGTCATCGCCGACGGCGGAGTCGCCAGCTGGGCGGCGGGGCAGCCGGATCATGTACGGACATGGATCGAGAGACTCGGGTTTGTCGGCCGCCCGGGAAGCGTGGCGATGCTTCCAGGCGAGGACGGAAACATCGTCGCGGCACTGGTCGGGGTGGGCACCGAAGCGCAGCGCGCCCGCGCCAGGTTCGCGCTTGCCGCGGCCCAGCCGAAGCTGCCCGAAGGCGTCTACCACGTCGCGGGAGATTTGCGCGGACTCGATCCCGACGAACAGGCTCTCGGCTGGCTGCTTTCCCGCTACCGTTTCGGGCGCTACAGGGAGGTCAGGTCACCGGGCGCGGGACTCAAGCCGCCGCGGGGTGTCGATAGGGCGCGGATTGAGGCGATCGCGGCGGGCGAGGCCCTGACCCGCGACCTGATAAACACGCCGGCGGGCGACATGGGACCCGAGGAGCTGGAACTGGCCACCGGGGATCTGGCGCGGGAGTTCGGTGCCGGCGTGGAGTCGGTCTCGGGCGATCGTCTGGAGAGGGATTTCCCGATGATCCATGCGGTCGGACGGGCGGCGTCAGACGCCCCGAGGCTCCTTGACATGCGTTGGGGCGCGGACGGGCCGGCGCTGACCCTGGTCGGCAAGGGAGTTTGCTTCGATACCGGCGGACTGAACGTCAAGCCGGCCAGGGGCATGGGTCTGATGAAAAAGGACATGGGCGGAGCCGCCACGGCACTCGGACTTGCGCGAATGATCATGGCGCTCGAACCGCGGCTCAGGCTGAGGGTCCTCGTACCGGCCGTCGAGAACGCCATAAGCGGTCGGTCGATGCGCCCGGGGGACGTGCTGACCAGCCGCAAGGGCCTGACCGTGGAGATCAACAACACCGATGCCGAAGGCCGTCTCGTAATGGCGGACGCGCTGGCCCTGGCGGATGAGGAGCGACCGGAACTCATTGTCTCCATGGCAACCCTTACAGGCGCGGCGCGGGTCGCGGTCGGTCCGGACATCGCCCCGTTTTTCGCCACCGAACCCGCCGTGGCGGACGCGATACGCGACGGCGGAGCCGCGGTGGCCGACCCGGTCTGGGAACTGCCGTTTCACGATCCTTACGAGACCATGATCGAGCCGGCGATCGCCGATCTCGATAACGCTCCCTCCGGCGGGTTCGCCGGCTCCATCACGGCGGCCCTGTTTCTCAGGCGGTTCGTCACCAGTACATCACGCTACGCGCATTTCGACATCTACGGCTGGCAGAACAAGGCGGCGCCCGGACGGCCGGCGGGAGGAGTGGGCCAGGGCGCGCGGGCCTTACTCGCCGCGCTCCCCAAGCTTCTCGGCGTTTGAATGAACCCCCGCGTCACGCCCGGAAACGGCCGCGTCGCGGCATCGCACCTGCGCGGGCGGGTCAGGGCGGAGCGCTTTGTCGACGGCCATCGAATGCGGGTCGCGGTTCCAATGGCGGATCTGCTGGACATGCCGGGAGGGTCAAGACTCCGCCAGATCCAGATGGGAGAAGCCGTAACCGTTTACGAAACGCTGGACGGCTGGGCTTTCGTGCAGGCGATCAAGGACGGTTATGTCGGATACGTCGAGAGCCGCGTACTGGCGGACCGCCCCGAACCGACCCACTGGCTCGCCGTACCGGCCTCGCACTGTTACAGGGCCGCTGACCTCAGGTCACCCGATATCTCGTGGCTGGGTTTCGGCAGTCTGCTGACGGTCGTTTCCTTCCAGTCGGGCTTCCTTGAGACCGACCGGGGCCAGTTCCTGCCCGAGCGGCATCTCTGGCCGGTGGGAAAGAGATTTTCCGATCACGTGAACGCCGCGCAGCTGCACTTTGGAACACCCTATCTATGGGGCGGCAACTCCATACGGGGAATCGACTGCTCGGGACTGGTGCAGGCTTCGCTGACGGCGGCGGGACGTCCCTGTCCCGGCGACAGCGACATGCAGGAAACCGAACTTGGTTACGAACTGCCTTCGGGCACGCCGCCCGAACGTGGTGACCTTCTGTTCTGGAAAGGACACGTGGCGATCGCGGTGGACGGCGAGACGCTCCTGCACGCGAACGCGCATCATATGGCGGTCGCCTATGAGCCGACGCTGAAAGCCATCCGGCGGATCGACGCGCAGGGAGGCGGGCATGTCACCTCGCACCGGCGGTTGCTCCGCGAATGAAGGTGCCGCATCCCGACGCTACCGACCTGCACTCCAGCCGTCACTGGACCGTGCGGATCAATTTCCGCTCCAGCACACGGAGAACGGTCCTGAGGTCATGTCCAAGCCCCAGAATCCGGCCGTCCATGCCGATTACGGAATAGGGCCCCTGACGACTGCGGAGCCGGGGGCGTTTCTCGATACGGTAGAGCGGCAGTTCGGACGTGCGGCGGAAGACGGCGAAGACGGCGACCTCGCCAAGGCTGGAGATGCCGTAGTCACGCCACTCGCCAGCGGCGACCATGCGCCCGTATACCGATAGAATCACTCCGAGTTCCCTCCTGTCAAAACTGACCCGGTCCGAAGCGCCGGCCAGAAACCTGAGTGGACCCGAATTGTGAATCGCCATGGTTCCTATAGTGGATACGATCCCCGGCAAAATCAAGCGCGGGCGGAGGGCCAGCGGGAGCATTCCGCAGTAGCCGCAATACTCCCCAATTCCCTCGATCGGCGGGACTTTCGCTCGGCCACGCTCGGGAATGCAAAATCCGACGCCATTTGGGAAAGGGAATACGGAGACCGTCACCATCGGCTGGCCACGGCCCGCGGTTGATCGATCGCATCGCGCTCCCCGTCCTGACCATTCCGCCGCGGATCGATGCGGTTTCAGGAAAGTCGCCTGCGTCGGATTGTCGCGAAGCGCGCCTCAATCCGGTCGAGATCTCCCTTTGCCCCAGCGACGCCAACATGGTCGTCGCCCACCCGATCGGGAGGCCCGCGGCATGCCAGCGCCGCGGACTCCATTTCCGGAAGCCGCATGCCGCGTTGCCGCGCGTCCACGCCCATGGTCTCGTCGGCGACGTCTTCAATACCGTACGTCCATGCGCCCTTCGAGAGTCCCCCGATCGCTGGGGTTCACCGGGCCGTGCACGTCAAGTGACTGGATGATGAACGGCGAATGCGTCGTCGCGAAGAGAATCGGCTCGACATGGACAAGGCGCAAAACGCCGTCCACCCGCCGGTCAACCGTCCGTGGGTCGATCGGCGGCCTTCACGGAATACGCGGGCCGGATCCCCGCGTAGGGCCGTTCAGGCCGGGTCGTCCCTTTCCGCCAGCGCATCCCGCAGAGCGTCTCCGGCGAGGTTTATGACAAGAACGCAGACCACGACCGCCAGACCGGGCCAGATCATCTGAAGTGGCGTCGAGAGCATATGGATTCTGGCGTCCAGCAGCATCGTTCCCCATTCCGGCAGCGGCGGCTGCACGCCAAAGCCGAGAAAGCCAAGGGCGGAGATGCCGAGAATCGCGCGGGCAAACATGCCGGTCCAGACGACGGTCAGCGACGGAAGAAGTGACGGCAGATAGTGCCACCGGGCAATCGCAAGCGGCGACATGCCCGCGAGTTTGGCCTGGAGCACGTAGCCTCGGGTCGCCAACGAAAGGCCAATTCCCCTGGCGACCCGCGCGTAACGCATCCACCCGGTTACGCTTAGGGCTAGAACCAGACTTCCCGTCCCCGCTCCCAGCAATCCCGCGATCACCACGGCGGCCACTAGGTCCGGGAAGGCAAGAAACGTATCCGTGGTCCGCATAACCAGCCAGTCGGCCAATCTGCCTCCCAAAGCGGCGGCGAGCCCGGCAAGCGTCCCGATCAACAGGCCGATCACTGAGACCAGGAATGCCAATCCGAGAGACCAGCGTGCCCCATGCAGGAGTCTGGAAAGAATGTCCCGGCCAAGGGCATCGGTACCGAGAAACCATTCCGCGCCCGGCGAACTCAGCCGGTTCGGAACATTGATCGCCGAAGGATCATGGGGCGCCACGAGCGGACCGAAGACCGCGACCAGAACGAACGCGCCGAACAAGGCAATCACGCTACGCATCACGCTCGCCGATGCGGGGGTCGATGAGGCGATAGACGACATCGACAAGCAGATTGACCACGACAAACACCAGCGCCGTCAGAAGGACGACGGCCTGAACCTTGGGGAAGTCCCTCGCCGCGATGGCGGCCACCAGAAAGCTGCCAAGGCCGGGTCTTCCGAAAATAACCTCCACCATCACCGTCCCTTCAAGAAGGAACGCCAGCTCCAGGCCAAAGACGGTAACCACGGGAATCGCCGCGTGCGGAACCACGTGATCCCGTCCGATGGCCCGGTCCGATACACCCCGTCGGCGAAGGGCGGGAAGGAATTGCTGGCCTCTCGCCTCAAGAATACCGGATCGGATGATTCGGGTGAGGGAGGCGGCGACGCCAAGCCCCAGCGTCAGGGCGGGCAATATCACATGGGCCCGTGTGCGTGCCCCCATGGCCGGAAGCCAGCCCAGGTGGACCGCGAAAAGCAGGATCAGTAAAAGCCCAAGCCAATAGGCCGGGACCGCCGCCCCAAGTGACGCCAGGGCCACCGCAAAGCGGTCCGTCCACCCGCCGGGCGCGCGCGTTGCGATCACGGCGAGAGGCACCGAGATAGCCAGGCCGATGCCCAGTCCCGCAACCGCCAGCGGCACGGTATACGAGCCCGCCGCCGCGAGTTCAGGCCATACCGCCCGGCCGGTCACGGACGACCGCCCCAGGTCACCGGCCATCAACGGTCCGACCCACCCCTTGAAGGCGGCCCAGAAACCACCGTCCAGACCAGCCTCGACCCGCACTCTGTCGATCACGTCGGCGGGCACCACCGTGTCGTAGCGCGCCAGCGCGATGGCAAGTGCGGGATCTCCCGGGGCATTCCAGAGCAGCGCGAATGTGGCCAATGCCACGCCCGTCAGGACCACGCACGCGCGAAGTACCAGGCCGAGAATGCCTCGCGTCATGCCGCCCGCTCAAATGCACCGAGCGCGACCGCCGCGTCTCTTAACTTGCGGCCATAAGCGGTTCGCGGGCTTGCGATAAAGTCCTTCGGGCGCGTCAACTCCTCGATCCGGCCGGAGCGCAGCACCGCGATGTCGTCCGCATAGGCGCAGGCATAGCCAAGATCATGGGTGACAATGAGTGCCGCGAAGCCCTCCTCCGCCTGCAGGTCAGCGATCAGCCTCGCCGTGCGTTTCTGCGTGAAGGCATCCAGCGCCGACAGGGGTTCATCGAACAGTACCAGTGGCGGCGCGGCGATCAGGGCACGCAGGAGGCCGAGCCTCTGGGCCTGACCGATGGAAACCTCCAGCGGCCGTCTGTCCAGCAGGTCATGGGTCAATTCCAGACCGCGACAGAGTCGTTCCATTCGGTCCAGCGGCGGCGGTCGGCGGGCCGCGACAGGTTCCATGACGGACCGCCGTAAGGTCAACGTCGGATTGAACGCCGCTCGGGGTTCCTGCATGACCAGTGAGGGAGCGCAGTCGCGCACCGGTGCCCCGGCCCAGGAAATCTCGCCCCGCCATGGACGCAGGAACCCCAGTACCGCGGCTATCAGAGTGGATTTTCCGGCACCGCTTTCCCCCACGACGGCAAGGGTTCTGCCGGGCTCCAGCGAGAGCGAAACATCCTCCAGCGTCATGGTCCTGCCGCGTCTCACCGAAACGCTCTCGACCCTCAGCATGGCACCGCGAGCCAGCTTCTGTGCGCGCAAAGGGACTTCGCCGCGCCTGTCCGGGGACACTCCAGCAGATCCTGGGTCGAAGCCGCCTCCACGACGCGTCCCTCATCCATCACCATCAGTCGTGAGACCCGCCGGGCCGCCAACCCAAGATCATGGGTGATCAGGAGCGTCGCCGTCCCGGTGCCATTGAGGTGACTTTCGAGCAGGTCCATTGTGTCCGCCGCGATTACCGGATCCAGCGCTGAAGTCGGCTCGTCAAGCACGATCAGTTCCGGGGAACCGATCAGCGCCATCGCGATAACGAAACGCTGCTGCATGCCCCGACTCCATCCCCAGGGCCGTTTACCGAGATCGCCGCCGGCGATTTTCAGCGCGGAGAGCAATCGTTTCCGACGGTCAGCGTCAGGCGGCGCCTTCAGTGCGAGTTCGGCCTCGTTCCAGTGGAACTCCAGACTGCGGAGCGGGTCCAGCGCCTCATCCGGGCTTTGGGGAACATGGGCGACACCGCGGCCCTGCGCCCGCAGATCATCGATCAGGGCGTGGCCGAGCGTGGACTTGCCGGAGCCGGACGCGCCGACCAGACCTATACGGTCGCCGGACGCGATCTCAAGAGACGTCGGGTGCAGAATGGTCCGGCCCGAGCGCACGGCGCCCAGGCCGGAGACGGAAAGCGTCATTCGGCCAGCGCGACCCCGATGTGCATCCAATAGGTTTCGGCCGGATGGACGGCAAAGCCCGTCAGCCCGGCGCGCCCGACGCTGACCTGGCTGGCGTGAAACACCGGGATCAGCGCTGTGTCCTCGGCGATGATGGCCTGCACGCGTTCGTAGATCGCCCGCCGCGCGGTCTCATCGAAGGTCTGCCGCCCTTCCGCCAGCAGCGCATCCAGCTCAGGGTTGGAGTAGCCCCCCACGTTCGAGCCCGAACCCGTCCCGATAATCGTCTCCGGGAAGTAACTGGGATCGCCCTGCGGGGCGGTGCCCCACGCCTGCAGGTGCATGTCCGCCGCACCGCTGGCGATGGCATCGTTGTTGGCGCCGAATTCGCCGATGGAAACCGTGGCCGCGACCCCGATGGCCTGAAGATAGGCCTGCGTCAGTTCCGCGGTTGGCGGCAGGGCGGCGCGGGACGAATAGGTCACGATATCGATCTCAAGCGGGGCGCCGTCAAGCATCCAGCGGCCGCCCTCTTTCACCGCACCGGCCTCGGCCAGCAACCGCTCCGCGCGGTTTGGGTCGTATGAGGGGGCGATGTCGGCGGCCCAGGCCATCATGGCCGGGAAGACGGTGCCGGCCGGTACCCCGCCAACGCCCGAAAGGGCGGCCTCCACGATTCCCTGTCGGTCGATGGCGAGGGACACCGCGCGGCGGATGAGCCGGTTCTCCAACGGCCCGTTCGTGACGTTCAGCCCGTAAAAGAAGAGCCGTGTCGTGGGGGCGGCAAAGCCCTGCGCGCCGGTGCCCAGGACGCGATCATAGTCGGTCTCGGGGTAATTGATGACCAGATCGACCTCGCCCGCCTCGAAGGCCAGCGCGGCCGCGGCTGGATCGCCGGTCTTGACGACGCGCACCTCGGCCAGCGCGGGCGGGCCATCGCGATAGTTCGGATAGGCCTCAACGCGATATAGCTGATCAGGCACCGCCTCGCGGAAAACGAAGGGGCCGGTCGCGTTGATCGGGAAGGCCTCGGAAGCGGGGCCCAGGACGGCGACCCCGGGCTCCGTCAGCGTCCATGGAAAGGCGGCGTTTGGGCTGTTGGTGCGGAAAACGACGGTAAGCGCGCCATCCGCCTCCATTCCCGCCAGATCCATAAGCCTTACAAGCCTCGGATTGTGTGCCGCGTGACCCTCCTGGGCCATCGGCAAGAGGCTATCGATAACCGATTGCGCCGTCACCGGACCGCCGTCGTGAAAGGTGAGGTTATCGCGCAGGGTCACGCGCCATGTCGTGGGGTCGGTTCGCTCGATATTCTTGGCCAGCCGCGGATAGAGCTGGAGGTCGCTGTCGAGGCCCATCAGCGTTTCCGTGACCCCCGCCTGGTTCGACAGCCAGCCGTATTGGCGCGCACGGGGGTCCGGCACCTCGCTGGCGGGCCCGGAGTGGTAGGCGATGGTAACGCTCCCCTCCCCGGCGGACACCGGCGACACGGGGCCCAGCGCGACTACGGCTGCAAGCGCGGCGGGAGCGGTATAGACGAACGGAGCAAGTCGGGACATTGGAGCTTCCTTCAGGTTTGGGAATTAAGCTTGAAAAGAGTTGATCGCCGGTCGCGGGCCAGTGTTCGGGCCTCGGCCCGGCTCAGCAGGACCAGCGTCTCTTCCTGCGTCAGGCCCCTGGCCAGTGACTTTGACCAAATGCGCCGCGCCGACGCGGGAGACCAGGGCAATGCGGCCTGCGAGAGCCATTGACGCAAGGGGGGCGGCAGGCCGTCAAAGGCCGCCATTGGATCGCCCGGACGCCGCCTTCTGCGCAGGCTGGTTTCGCCGATGTTGCCGCTCACACTTCGTCTTCCGGATCGAAAACGGGGTCCAGAAAGAGAATCAACCGGGTTTCGCCCTTGCCCTCGATCGGTGGCGATCGATGAAGCAGTCCAGCCGATGGCGTCTCCGGCCAAAGCGTTCCCCGAAGGAGGATCGGCGCTCCGGTCGGAACGGTGAGGATATCGCTCGGGTCTTCCCGGTTGGCGGAAATCCCGTATTGGGTGCCGGTTCCGCGATAGGTGCAGATCAGCCGGGCCGTTATCGCGTCTATGTGGAATTTACGGCATGAGTTGGTCGTCACCACGTCCAGCCGCAGCCGCAGGAACCTTGCTGACATCAAGTCCGCGAACATCCCGGCCAGCGCGGCGACGTCCTTCTGGAGCCAGTCCCGTTCCGGCCCCGGTGGCGTTTGGGCGATGTCACACAGTTGGCCAAAAGTATCGGCGACCTCATCCGGGCGCAGGATGACCCGGCCGCGTGGGAGGCGTTCGGGATCAAGTCGGTCCAGCCAGTCCTGAATGTCCTCCGGCGTCTGCCTGCGCCAGATCGAGGCGGCGCATTCCGGTCGCGCGAACGCGCTGAGCGACGCCGGACCGTCCGCGACGTCAATGGCGGCCACGGGGTTACTCACCTTGATGGGATCGAAATTCATGCCGCCCGTTCCTCCCGTCGCCAGATCGGGAACGGATCGGGGTAGTCAGGCAGGTCATCGGGTCCACTGGCCGCCGAAGCGGGCATCAAACAACGATCGAGGCGTTCCTCGAGCGCGGGCCAGTCCATTCCCGCCCCGATGAAGACGATCTCCTGACGGCGGTCTCCCCACGGCTCCCGCCAATGCGACCTGATCCACTCACGGGTGTCCTCATGTTCGGGCCAGCGCTCTTTCGGCACCGACGCCCACCATGTGCCCAGCGGCTTGACGCTTGACAGGGCCCCGGCCAGGGAAAACTCGGCAACCCAATCCGGCCGTGTCGCGATCCAGAAATGACCCTTGGCGCGGATCACGCCCGGCAGATCGCCGTTCAGGAAATCAAAGACGCGTTCGGGAACGAACGGCAGGCGGGCCCGGTAGACATGGGAGGTGACCCCATATTCCTCCGTCTCGGGCACGTGGTCGGCAAAGCCATACAGCTCCTTCGCCCACATTGGGTGTTCATGGGCCTTCCCGAAATCGAAGCTACCCGTGTCCAGGATCGCGCCTGCGGGCACCTCGGATCGATCCGTCTCGATGATCCTTGCGTCACCGTTCAGGCTGCGGATGATCTTGCGGGCCGCATCCACCCTCTCCGGGCCGGCATCGCTTACCTTGTTCAGGATCACGACGTCGGCGAACTCGATCTGGTCGGTCAGCAGATGCACCAGAGTGCGTTCATCCCCGTCACCCATGGTCTCGCCCCGATCGCGCAGGAAGTCATGGGAGGAGTAGTCCCGCAGAAGGTTCACCGCATCGACCACCGTCACCATGGTGTCGAGCCGGGCGACATCCGACAGGCTGTCACCCGATTCATCCCGAAACTCGAATGTCGCGGCCACGGGGAGAGGCTCGGAGATGCCTGTGGACTCGATCAGAAGGTAGTCGAATCGCCCTTCGGCGGCGAGACGGCGCACCTCTTCCAGAAGGTCATCGCGCAGGGTGCAGCAGATGCAGCCGTTCGACATCTCGACCAAGGTTTCGTCCGTCCGGCTAAGTTCGGTATCGGCACGAACCAGATCCGCGTCGATGTTGACCTCCGACATATCGTTGACAATGACCGCCACCCGGCGGCCCTCGCGATTTCCGAGGACCCGATTGAGCAGCGTGGTCTTCCCCGCTCCGAGGAACCCGGAAAGGACCGTGACGGGGAGTCGAGTGTCTGGCATTCCACTGTCTGGCATACTACGCTCCGAATAACTGTGGCGTTAACGATGTAACTCGCACGGTTACTGGAAACATGCAACAGAAAAGGTTACATTTAACCTCCGCCCGGAGAGAAACGTTACATGAAGCGCAACAGCCGCCTGTCCCTCGCCCTGCACACCCTCAGTCACATGGCCGGAGACCCGGATCGCGTACGCACTTCCGCCGCAATCGCGGAACATGCGGGCACCAATCCGGTCGTCGTTCGCCGTGTATTGGGGCGGCTAAGGGAAGCGGGGTTGCTGACCTCCGAAAAGGGACACGCGGGCGGCTGGCGGCTGGCCCGGAAACCCGGGGAAATCACCCTCGCCGATGTCTACCTCGCGCTCAATGAGCGCCTGGTGGCGGGCCGTGAAAACGCCGACACTCCGGAGTGCGCCGTCGAACGGGCGCTGCAGGAGCGGGTCGCCGCCGTTCTGGAAGACATCGAAAGGAGCCTTGTCAAAAGGCTCACGGAAACCTCGATCTCCGAAGTTCGCGGCGGCTGACTGACCGTCGTGGCGATAACCCGATGGCACCCACCCCAACGCGGTGCCGCATTCCGCCGGCGGTCGCGGTTGACCCGCGGATCCTGGCGGTTCCTTACGGAAACGGGGTTTTCCGGCGGACACCACGCCATTTCCCGGGCTGGATCACTCCATCGCGCAAAATTCGGCGGGACGTGACGATGGATTTGCCGCGCCCTGAGCGGATTCGATTGGGGCTGCTTCCGGCTCCCATCCCCCGGGACATTCTTCCGGGCGTTCGGTCCGGACGCGCCCCCCGCCGTTCTGCCGGGAACGTGTCGTGAACGACGGGATCGGACGAAAAAGGGATTTCCCTTCCCGCGCGACATCCGCCGTTCACGGGCAACGGTCCGGAACCTCCGCGCGCGGGCGCGCACCCGACTACCCGCGCGCGGAGGCAAGCATCGAGAGGCGAATCAATGTCCGCTCGACCAAAGCCATCTGCGGCGCGTTCTGGTTTGCGGACCGGAGCCGAAGATCCGTATCCGTCAGCATTCCCAGAGCCCGCTCCAACCGGCCGAGACCCCAGCGCCGCGCCTGCCGCTGCATGCGGTCTCGGCGCGGCCCGAACACCGGCGGACGCAGCTTCGCGATCCCGACACCGGGCCCGCCGGGATCACAGGAAGCCGCGTGAAGCGCCCGGAAATGCCGTGTCACGCCTATGCACAGGCTGACCGGCGTGACGCCCTGGCCCTGCAGCGTCTGGACAAGCGGACCGATGTCTTTCGTTCGCGCCTCGGCGACAACGTCAAGCAGGTCTCCCAGCTCAACCTCGGACGTAGCGGGCGCACAGGCCTCGACATCCTCCGCCGTCGTCGGCGAATCATCCCCGAGCTTGTACAGGCCAAGCTTTGAAATGGTCTGCCACAGGTCGCCGGGATCGATCCGGTGGGCCAGTTCCGATAGCGCCGACATGGCATGGCCGTCAATGTCGCGCAGACCCGCCAGTCGCAGCCTGTCCCTGATTTCGCCCTGGGCGGGGGGATCATCGTAAACTCCCGCCGCATAGGCCGTCCTGTCGGCCTCGAACGCCTTCCGCAGGCTGGAACGCTTCGTGAGGGCCCCGGCGGTTACGACGATCTGGGCATCTCCGGGTCTCCAGGCGGCGAGCGCGGCGGCGATGGCCTTGGTGACGGCGTCCCCGGCCTCCTCCACGAGAACCGCCCGCCGCCCGGGAAAGAACGCCCGCACCCTGATCATGTCCGAAAGTAGCGCGGGTTCCTTGCGCAGCCTGGCCGCGGGGATCCGCTCCAGACGCATCTCCTCCTCGCCACCGGGGCCGACGATGCCGGCGATGAGTTCCTGGCGTTTCAGGGCGACGCGCATGACGTCCTGACCGTAGACCAGGAACCCGTTCGCGTCCGGGTCGGGATTGGCGAAATCCAGCTTTCGGCCCGGCCCGGAGCGCCTCAACCCGACCAGTCCCTGTAGGTGGCGAGAACGCGAACCGTCACCTGGTCGGCCAGGATGACCATCAGGCGCTCACTGGCGTCACGGCCCGCGGCCCGCGCGCCGGTCAGGGGGATCGCCGCCGAGTAGCTTGTGAGGCTCTCGACCTTTCCCGAATGCACGGTCCGGTCCGCGCCGAGATCGATCACCCGGTATTCGGCTATACCGGTTACGTTGTAACGGGTTACCCGCTGCTCCGGCGTACGCCCCACACCTTCGGACCTCGTCTCGATACCGTAGTCAAGCCGGTAGCGCGCGCCCTGCGGACGGCCCAGCCGCTGCTCCAGCCGCGCGGTGAAGACATATTCCTCATGGTTCCCGGGTTCCCGAACGAGAATCGCGCCGGCCAACCCCTCGCCAACCGCTCCGGGGCCGAAAACCGGACGGTAACCGCAGGAGGCGAGCCACAGGAGGCACAGGCTGAATATCGCGAAACATGCCCACGGGGCGGCGGGGAGGCGGCGGCGAAGCCGCGCCACGCTGGCGCCGTCAGGGGTTCGGCAGAACGACATTGACTATACGGCCCGGGACAACAACGAGTTTTTTCGGAACGCCCCCATTCAGCGCCTTTACCACCGCCTGGTCGGCCAGGACGAGTCTCTCAACCTCATCCCGTCCGAGGTCCCTTGCGACGGTGATTTCCGAACGGCGTTTGCCGTTCACCTGGATCGGTAGCGTGACCATGGAGTCGACAAGCATTGCAGGATCGGCCTCCGGCCATGGGGCATTGGCCAGAAGGCCCTGTCCACCGAGCGTTTCCCACATCTCCTCCGACAGATGCGGGGTGAACGGTGACATGAGATGTGCGAGTGTCCTTATAGCCTCCAACCGGGTCGCGGTGCCCGGCTTCGCCTTCGCGATGGTACCGGTGAACGCGTAAAGCCTCGCGATGGCGGCGTTGAATCCGAAGCTCTCTATCCCCATGGTCACGTCGTGGATCGCCCTGTGCATGGCCCTGACCAGACCAGGGTCGACCTCGGACGGGGTCTCAGGATCATCGGCGGCTTCCATGGCCATACGGTGGACGCGCACGAGGTGTCTGTGGGCGGCCTCCACCCCCGCGGCGGTCCACTCAACGTCCCGCTCCGGCGGGCTGTCGGACAGGACGAACCAGCGAGCCGTGTCGGCGCCGTAGGATTCGATTATGCTCACCGGATCCACGACGTTCTTTTTTGACTTCGACATCTTGACCGCGGGAAGAACCTCGAGCTTACGGCTCTCCCCGTCCTCCCGCTTCAGGTAGTGGTTCCCGTCGGAACGCAGCTCGACTTCCTCTGGGAAGAAATACGACCTGCGACGAACTGACGTTACGGCGTCCTCGCCGGGCGGGACGTCACGGGCCGTGTCCGGATCGATCTTTGTGACGGCTTCCCGATCCCTGTAGTACGCCTGGTGCGTCACCATGCCCTGGGTGAACAACGCATTGAACGGCTCGACCGCCGACTCGGGTAGATGGCCGCATATACGCATCGCGCGCGCGAAAAACCTGGAATAGAGCAGGTGCAGGATCGCGTGCTCGATGCCACCGATGTACTGATCGACGTTCATCCAGTATCCGACGCTGTCGGAGTCGGTCGGAGTGGCGGAGCCGGGGGCCGTGAAACGCGCGAAGTACCAGGATGAATCCACGAAGGTATCCATCGTGTCGGTCTCGCGCCGCGCGGGTCGACCGCATTTCGGGCATGCGCGGATACGCCACGAGGGATGCCGGTCAAGCGGATTGCCGGGAGCGTCGAAGGTTACGTCCTCCGGCAGCGTGACGGGAAGGTTCTCTTTGGGTTCCGGTACGACTCCGCACCTGTCGCAGTGCACGACCGGAATCGGACATCCCCAGTAGCGCTGCCGCGAAATCCCCCAGTCACGCAGACGGTATTTCACGACCCCATGGCCCAGCCCCCGGCGCTCGCAGATCGAGATGGCGGCCTCGATCGCCTCCTCCCCGGTCGCGTCCTCCGGCCAGCCGAAACCCTTCGTCCATCTAACCCGCTGGCTCTTGGGCGGAACGAACGCCTCGACCCCGACCGGCTTTCCGTGCTCGATGTCAACGAAGGTGTCTATCACTTCGAGGCCGTATGCCCGGGCGAAATCAAGATCGCGCTGGTCGTGCGCCGGGCAACCGAATATGGCGCCGGTTCCGTAATCCATCAAAATGAAATTCGCGATGTACACCGGAAGCTCCCATTCCGGATCAAACGGGTGGCGGCAGCGCAGCCCGGTGTCGAGGCCCTTCTTTCCCGCCCGCTCCAGCTCCTCCTCGGACGTACCGCCACCACGGCACCCGGCATTGAATTCGGCGATTTCCGGATCATGCCGCTCCAGCGCCGCCGCCAGCGGATGGTCCGCGGAGATGGCGACGAAGGACGCGCCCATCAGGGTGTCGGGGCGCGTGGTGTAGACCTCGATGCCGTCGTGACCTTCCACGCCATCGACGAGACTGAACGAAAACTGCAGGCCACGGGACTTCCCGATCCAGTTGCGCTGCATTAGCTTGACCTTTTCGGGCCATGCGTCCAACCCGTCGAGGGCGCTGAGCAGTTCCTCGGAGAAGTCGCTGATCCTGAAGAACCACTGCGTCAGTTCACGCCGCTCCACCGTGGCGCCGGATCTCCAGCCCTTGCCGTCAATCACCTGTTCATTCGCCAGAACGGTCATGTCCACCGGATCCCAGTTGACCGTGGCCGCCTTGCGGTAGACCAGTCCCCGGTCGAGGAAATCGATGAACAGCGACTGTTGCTGGCGGTAGTATTCGGGATCGCAGGTGGCGAACTCGCGGGTCCAGTCAATTGAAAGGCCCAGCGGTTTCATCTGGGCCCGCATGTCACGGATGTTTCCGTAGGTCCATTCCCTGGGGTGTCCGCCCCGTTCCATCGCGGCGTTCTCGGCCGGCATGCCGAAAGCGTCCCATCCCATCGGGTGAAGAACGCTGAAACCGCGGGATGCCTTGTACCGGGCGATGACATCGCCCATCGTGTAATTCCGGACATGTCCCATGTGGATGCGCCCGGAGGGATACGGGAACATCTCCAGCACGTAGTATTTGGGCCTGGATGGGTCGCGGCGGGCGAGGAAGGTGTTCGCCCCATCCCACCTTTCCTGCCATTTCTGCTCGATGTCCTTTGCGGAATAGCGGGACATTCGGTCGAGTTCCTCGATTATTTCGATTTCCGGGCGATTCGCGATGCGGTCCGACCCCGGCGTTTCGGGCGTTATGGACCGGTCAAATGGTCTAGAGCCTCTCGTCCTGGCGCCTTAGGTATCGGGCCCGTGTCAGGATCGCGTCCTCGACGGCAAGGACTGTTTCGCGCGCGACGGGACCGCCGCGGGTCTGCAGGGAAACGGCCAGTGAGCGGGCGTCGAGGGCCGGATCGCGTACGTGGATCGTCGCGCGATAGGCGCGTCCGCCGCCCGGAGGCGTACCATAGCCGGTCAGGATGAGGCCGGAGAACGGGTCGGTCGCCTCGACGGGAAGGAAATCGAGCACGTCCAGGGAGGCGAACCAGAGGTACTTGTTAACCCTGATGGTGGTGTTTGGATCGTCCCGGTTCCCGAAGAGATCCCAGATGGTTTCCCGCTCCTCGACCTCGTCGGCCAGTGCGGCGGCGCGCTGTGGTCCGACCGTCTCTCTGGTCTGGCCGTCGCCACCTCGTTTGCCGAAAAGGCCCTCCCGGCCCCCTTCCCCGTCACCGCATGCGGCCAGGGAGAGCAGGGCGAGGAGAACCGCGCCTGCCTTCGTTGTTCGACTCAATATCATCCGGTTTTCCCGCCAGCCGTTTCAAGCCAATTACGGTCTTTAGTATCCGAGGTCTCTGTCGGCGGCAAGGGGTCCGGAGCATGCCGGTATGGCAATCGGGTTTGAGGGAATCCCCCGGAAGTTTCTCCCTGGCTTCCGCCCGCCCGCGTGAATCTATATTGGAAAACAGCGGTCTGAGGCGGCGAACCGCGGGGACTCCGGACGAATCCCCGACGGAGTGCCGCACCCGGAACGGCGAGGCGACCCGCCACGATCGCCATGAAACGCGGATGGTCGCGCTTCGCCCATGTTCCGCTGCGGCGGGACATGCGCCGGCAAGCAGCTCGCGTCGCCCTACGGAGATGTTCCACGGGAGCTTCATGGAACCCGGACTAGCGGACGAGGCGTTCCAGGGGGTCGTACGAAATGCCGGAACTGGCATCCC
>JAPOUP010000070.1:11942-16404 GCA_026708635.1 Rhodobacter sp. | reverse complement strand
AAGGTGCCCAAAGACTGCACCGTGGAGTCGTAGATGGAACATTTCCGTGAATTTTCATGCGCCGGCGGCGGTCCGCCACCCCGCTTTCCGGGCTTGGCGCGAAATCCGTGATCCGTGTAACCGCGTCGGCCACGATGCTCGCCGCGCCCGGCGTGGCCCTCTACCCCTCCAGGCCGAGCGCGCGGTCCAAGGGGAAGAAGCCGGACCCACGGGTCCCAGTCGCGAAGCGAAGGACTCGCCGAGCTTCCGGTGCGGAAATCTCCGCCTGGCCACCATCGACACGCGCAAGGCACGTGCCTCGAAGTATTATGGGCGGCGGCTGTTTCGTGGCGATGTCAGCGGTCGCGGAAGCGCAGATTCTCCCGCGACAGCTGGTCGAGGCTGGTTACGCCCATGAGTTTCATGTCGCGTTCGATTTCGGTGCGCAGGTTGCCCAGCGCACGCTCCACACCCGCCTGCCCCGCGGCCGCCAGGGCGTAAAGATAGAGCCGACCGCCGGAGCAGGCTTTCGCGCCGACCGAAAGTGCCTTGAGCACGTGGGTACCCCGCTGGATTCCCCCTTCGCAGATCACGTCTATCCGGTCACCGACGGCATCGACGATTTCCGCGAGCTGGTCGAACGGAGCGCGTGAGCCGTCCAGCTGACGCCCACCATGGTTCGAGACCATGATGCCGGTGCAGCCGATGTCGACCGCGCGGCGCGCGTCCGCGACGCTCATGACGCCTTTCAGCGCGAACTGTCCGTTCCACCTGGCGCAGAGGTTCTCGGCGTCCTTCCAGTTCATCGACTGGTCCAGCATGGTCGAGAAATAGTCACCGATCGATGTGGCGAGATTCGAGCCCGCGCTGACATGGCCCGAAAGATGCGGCAGGTCGAACCTCTCGCGGAAGAGATAGTTGATCGCCCACATCGGGTGCGTCGCGAAACTGACCAGGCTGGCGGGCGTAAGCCGGGGCGGAGAGGTGAAGCCGGTTCTCAGGTCGCGCTCGCGATTCCCGCCGGTGATCGTATCGACGGTCAGCGCCATCACGTCGAAACTGGCGGCCCGCGCCCTTTCCAGAAGGGCGTCGTTAAGCCCGCGGTCCTTGTGAAAGTAAAACTGGAACATCTTGGGACCGGACGCCATGGCCGCAAGCTCCTCCACGCTCACGGTCCCGAGCGAGGAGACGCCGAACATGGTGCCGTACCTGCCGGCCGCCGCCGCGACGGCACGCTCACCCGCGTGGTGGAACAGCCGCTGGAGGGCGGTCGGTGCGCAGTAGACCGGCATATCGAGTTTCTGCCCCATTACCTCGACACTCATGTCGACGTCCTCGACCCCGGTCAGGACATTCGGCACCAGATCGCAGCTCCCGTAGGCTTCGGTGTTGCGCCGGTAGGTGATCTCGTCGTCCGCCGCGCCGTCAATGTAATGGAAGATCGGCCCGGGCAGCCGGCGTTTCGCCAGTGCGCGGAAATCCGCGAAGTTGTGGCATGAGTTAACGCCCATGGTTCCCTCCCTGCAAAGTCCCGCTCACACGCCTGTAGCTATAGCGCAACGATATTCGGTTCGGCTTCCGTTGCGGCGGCACGGGCCGCGACCTCCGCGACCGCGAGGTCCTGCAGCCCGACCCCGGTGCCGTCGAATAGGGTGATCTGGTCGTCCGAAGTCCGCCCTGGATGGGTGGCGTTTATGACCGCGCCGATCGGGGTGATGTCCCCCTCGGCCAATGTTCCGGCCGCGACCGCGTGCTGCATCTCGCCGATCGAAATCGACTGCGCCACCTCATCGGTGAAGACCGAGGACCTGGCCGCCAAGGCGGAATCGACCTCCTGCTTGCCCTTGGTATCGGTTCCCATGCAGGCGAGATGGGTACCGGGACGGATCCAGTCCGCCATCAGGAGCGGCTCGAAGGCCGAGGTGATGGTAATGATCACGTCGGCCCCCGCACAGACGTCTTGGGCCGTCACGGATTCAAAGGGCAGGCCGATCTCCCCGGCGACGGCGGCCAGCTTCGGAAGCATCTCGGGATGGGGATTCCACGCCAGCACTCTCTCGAAATCCCGCTGCTCGGCGGCGGCGCGCAGCTGGAACTGCGCCTGGTGGCCCGCCCCGATCATGCCCAGAACCCGGGCGTCCTTCCGGGCCAGATGCGCGATCGACACGGAAGATGACGCCGCCGTCCGCACCGCGGTGAGATAGTTTCCACCGACCACCGCCTTCAGCTGCCCGGTATCGGGGTTGAACAGGAAGACGGTGGACTGATGGTTGGTGAGACCCCTGTCGGCGTTGCCCGGCCAGTAGCCACCGGACTTGACCCCCAGGGCAAGACCCGCGCGGTCGAACCCCGACTTGAAACCGTATAGCGCGTCGGCATGGCCGATGGCTTCGCGAATGACGGGGAAATTGTAAGCGTTCCCGCCCGCCATGGCCGCGAATACGGACTCCACCGCGTCGAAAGCCCGCCTGGCGCTTACCAGACGCTGGCAGTCGGCCTCGGAAACGATCAGGACGCCGGCGGCCCGAGGCGCTTTCTTCCCGTTATGATCTGGCATGGTTCTCTCCCTTTAACCGACGAACCGGCGTTCGCTTTCGTGTTCCCGATTCCGCAGGGGGCGGTGCCCCGCCCTCTCTCTCAGTAAGCCTTTCCGCGGGCGGAGACCGGCCAGACGGTCTCGACCTTTCCGCCACGCACGCCGACGTACCAGTCGTGCACGTTGCACGTCGGGTCGCAGTGCCCGGGCACCAGCCGCAGCCTGTCATTGACTTTCAGCGCGCCCTGGGGATCGGCGATCACGCCATGTTCGTCGGAGCACTTTATGTACTCGACGTCATCGCGGCCGAAGACGACGGGTAGCCCGCTGTCGACGGACTGTGCCTTGAGTCCCGCGTCGCAGATCGCCTTGTCGGCCTTTACGTGGCTCATGACCGAGGTCAGGATGAAGAGCGCGTTTTCCCATTCGCCCCGATCGATTCGGTTGCCGTCCCTATCGAGGATCCGTCCGTAGTCGGCATCCATGAAGGCATAGGATCCACACTGAAGCTCATTGTAGACGCCGGAGGTTCCCTCGAAATAGTAGGAACCGGTTCCGCCGCCGCCAACGATGTCGCAGTCCAGGCCACAGGTCTTGAGTGTATCGACCGCGTCCCGCACCATGGCGACGGCGACCTCTATCTTGGCCTTACGGTCCTCGTAGCCGTCCAGATGCTGCATCGCGCCCTGATAGGCCTGGATGCCCGCGAACTTCAGGCCTGGCGCAGCGTCTATGGCTTTCGCGATCTCAACCGTCTCGGGCGTCGTGGTGACGCCGCAGCGGCCCGCGCCGCAGTCGATCTCGACCAGGCATTCGATCGTCGTGCCGTGCCTGACGGCGGCTTCCGAAAGATCGGCGACGTTGGCCACGTCGTCGACGCAGCAGATCGTGCGGGCGCCCAGTTTCGGAATTCGCGCCAGACGGTCGATTTTCGCGGGGTCGCGAACCTGGTTGGACACCAGCACGTCCCTGATACCGCCGCGCGCGAACACCTCGGCCTCGGAGACCTTCTGGCAGCATACGCCGCAGGCTCCCCCGAGCCGCTGCTGCAGAAGGGCGACGTCGACGGATTTGTGCATCTTTCCGTGCACGCGATGCCGGACCCCATGCTCACGGGCCCAGTCGCCCATCTTTACGATATTGCGTTCGAGCGCGTCGAGATCCAGTATCAGGCACGGTGTCTGGATCGCGCCTTCGTCCATTCCGGCGATTGCCGGAACCTCATAGCCGACTTCCAGGTCTTCGATCTTGATCGGAGCGTTCATTTCATGTTTTCCCTGTTCAGTTGGATGTCCATGGCAGCCTGTCGAGATCGACATTGCCGCCGGTGACGATGACGCCGACGCGCTTGCCGGCGAAAATGTCCGGGTTTTTGAGAATTACCGCCAGCGGCACGGCGCAGCTTGGCTCGATCACCACCCTGAGCCGCTTCCAGCTCAGCTTCATGGCGTCGACTATCTCCCGCTCGCTGGCCGTAAGGATGTCGGTTACGTGGTTCGAGACGAAATGCCACGTCAGTTCCTTAAGCGGCACCTTCAGTCCGTCGGCGATGGTCTCGGGCGCGTCATCGGCGATGATGCGGCCGGCCCGGAAGGAGCGCATGGCGTCATCGGCCTGCTCCGGTTCCGCCGCGTAAACCTTCACGCGCTTCGCTATCGAGGAAACGGTCAGGCAGGTGCCCGAGATCATGCCGCCGCCGCCGATCGGAGCGACGAGGATGTCCAGATCCTCGATCTGCTCAAGAAACTCCATTGAGCAGGTTGCCTGACCCGCGATCACCCTTGGATCGTTATACGGGTGGATAAAATCCCCGCCGGTCTCCGCCTGGACCCTGGCGAACGTCTCCTCCCGGGACGAGGTCGACGGGTCGCATTCGGTGATCTTCCCGCCGTAGCCGATCACGGCGTCTTTCTTCGCCTGGGGCGCGGTCCTCGGCATAACCACGTT
>JAPOUP010000070.1:0-11657 GCA_026708635.1 Rhodobacter sp. | reverse complement strand
CATGTCCGTTGGCTCCGTCATGGGATTTCCCTCACGCGGCGGACTGCAGGACCGGACGCGCGGTCCTGCGGTAGTGTTCCTGCGCGGCGCTCGTGCCGGATCCGAGCTCGATCGGATAGCCCAGGTCAGCCATCGCCATCTCGACGGCGGCGATGCCGGACAGGGCCATGACATCCGTGAGCGATCCCAGATGCCCGATCCTGAACGCCCTTCCGGCCATCTCGCCCAGCCCGACGCCGAACGAGACCCCATAGGTGTCGAAGATGTGGTTGGTCAGCTCGTCCGAGTTGAATCCCCTGGGAACGTATATCGCGCTGACCGTGTCCGAGTAGAGCTCGGGGCGGCGGGCGCAGAGCTCCAGCCCCCAGGCCCCGACCGCCGCGCGTACGCCCTCGGCGATCCGTGCGTGCCGCGCGAAGACGTTTTCCAGCCCCTCCTCGAACAGCATGTCGAGGCTTTCGCGCAGGCCGAACATTATCTGCAGCGGCGGGGTGTAGGGAAACCCGCCCTTTTCGTTAGCGGCGGCCATATCCCCGAAGTCAAGGAAAGTCCGGGGGCATCGGGCGGTTTTCGCCGCTTCCAGCGCCTTCCGGCTAACGCCTATGATCGCCATTCCGGTCGCCAGCATGAAGCCCTTCTGACTCCCGGAGACCGCGAGGTCGACCCCCCATTCGTCCATACGGAAATCCATCGAGGCGAGCGACGAGACACAGTCGACGTAAAGCATCGCCGGATGATTCGCCGCATCGATCGCGCGGCGGACCGCACCGATATCGGAGCGCACGCCCGTCGCCGTCTCGTTGTGCGTGACGAGAACCGCCTTTATCTCGTGCCCGCTGTCCGCGGCGAGACGTTCGCCGTAAAGGTCCGCGGGCGCGCCCTCCCCCCACTCGCATTCGATGATCTCGACGTCGAGACCGTGGCGCTGGCACAAATCGATCCAGCGGTGCGAAAACATGCCGAACCGTGCGGCGAGCACCTTGTCACCGGGCGATAGCGTATTGGTTATCGCGGCCTCCCAGCCGCCGGTGCCCGACGCGGGAAACGTGAGCACCTGCCCTGACGTGGTCCGAAACACTTTCTTGAGGTCGCGCAGTAACGGCGCGAGCAGTTCGATGAAGTCCGGTGCCCGGTGATCCATCGTCTGGATGCTCATGGCGTGGCGTAGACGGTCCGGGATGTTGGTTGGCCCGGGAATGAAGACGGGGTTCTGGTCGCTCATTTTGCTTCCTCCGCTGGCTGAACTCAACTCAATATAGGATTTATAGAAAAATATTCCATAAATAACAATAAAAAATATTTCCTTATATTATATGATCTTAGAAAATAAATTATGGCACAAAAAATTTTTATGGAAATATTTTCCGAATATGTTATATTCCATAGGGCCAAGGGCTAGCGGGAGCGGGTGCTGTGGACGACGCAACGAAAAGGCCGCGTGGCCGACCCAGGAAAACATCATCGGAATCCGAGGGAGCCACCGTATTGGCGCTTGAGCGCGGCCTGCAGCTGCTCGGCTTGCTGGCGCGGGAGCGGCGAATCTCGCTGACGGAGATCGCGCTGCGCGCCGGAATGCCCACGTCGACCGCCCACAGGCTGTTGCTGACGCTCAGGAACCATCGCTTCGTTGACTTCGATGAAAGCACGCAGGACTGGATGATCGGCGTCGAGGCGTTCCGGATCGGTACGGGCTTCCTGAACCGCATCGATCTGGAGGAGGCGGCTCACTCGATAATGCGGGATCTCGTGGCCGAGACCGGCGAAACGGCCAATCTGGCGATACCCGACGATGGAGACGTCATTTTCCTCAGTCAGGCTGAGTCCCCCAATCCGATCCGTGCGTTCTTCCGCCCCGGAACCCGATCCCTCATGCATGCGTCCGGGGTCGGCAAGGCCCTGCTAGCCCGGCTGTCACGGGAGGAGGTCGAGGCGCTTCTTCAGAGGAAAGGCCTTCCGCAGTTCACTGACAGGACGATCACCAGACCGGATCATCTATTCGCGGAACTCGAACGTATCCGTGGACAGGGTTGGTCCTTCGATGACGAGGAGCGTTACGTGGGCATGCGATGCGTCGCCGCGCCGGTGTTCGGGGCCCGGGACGAGGCGGTGGCCGCGATCTCGGTCTCGGGCCCGTCGGCGCGGTTCACCGATCCCAAGATCTCGGATTTCAGCGCCGCGGTCCGGCGTTCCGCGGCACGGCTTACGGAAGCGATCGGCGGCACGGTATAAGCGGGTAGCGGCGAACGTTGGCCCGGGCCGTCATGAGTGCCTGCGGGGATCCCGCGGCGCTCGCCCGAGCGTTCGGTAGAAGTCCTCGAAGATCGCGTCCCGGTCAAGGTCGAACGCTTCCAGGATCGGGTGTCTCCCACTCGGATGCCGCCAGTGCAAACTATCGTCAAGCACCGGAGAGGTCGTCAGGAACGTAGAGACGTAACCCGCGTCCAGAAGCCACGCGACGGTGATGATGTCCCATATCACCCAGGTCTTGGTCTCGGTTTCGGTGATCGCGAACATCCCGTGCAACGGGTTATTGGTGTAGAGGTGATGCAGGTAGTCGCCTATGTCGCCCCTACCCCTCACGAACCGCTCCATCTCGGGAAGCGAGATCTTCAGCTGCGCGCCGACGTGATAGCCGGGCAGGTAGACAAGCGGCACCCCGCAGTCGAACAAAAGCCGCGAGGCGGGCGGATCCTGCACGAGGTTGAGCGAGGGTCGGTTGCAGAACGGTGAATAGGACGGAAACGCCGAGGTCCAGACCACGACGATCCTCTCGATGATTTTCGGCTCGATCAACAGCGCCGAGGCGATGTTTGTCACCGCGCCCATGGCCAGGACGTAGAGCGGTCGATCGTCCGCCACGGCCCGCTCGACGATGAACCGCGCGGCCGGGCTGTCTATCGGATCGTCGGCCGAAGCCAGGTAGCGCGGTGAGCCGCGGAACACCCTGCCGGACGGGTCGACACCGCAGCGATCGAATACACGCAGAATTTCCTCGTAGGACAGCCGCTCTCCCTCCCCGGTGCCGACGAAGTCGATATCCTCGGCGGGGATTCCCCGCTTCACCAGTCTCGCGGCCCATCCGCCGAGACCGCCCATGAAACGCTCCTCCTCCGCATTCGCCGGACCGCCGCGCTGAAGTATACGTACCGACCTGATCAACCCGTCGCGGTGATGGGCGAACGAGAACGGCTCGGCCGTCACGCCCTCAAGACCCATCCGACCGTCCGACAGCAGTGACCAGGCGATGGCGAACTGATCGTCGATCTCGTTCGCGGCGTCGGTATCGATTATGACCCGTGGGTTCGTCTCCGGACGGCCCAGACGCGCGCGAACGAAGTCGGGATCGAGTTTCGGAAACCGATCCATGACCGATGCGGGTGTTGACATTCTTCGCTCCTCAGCTCCCGAAACCCTTTCCGAACGCTTCCTCCTTGATGAACCGCTCGGATATGATCAGCAGTATGATGCCGGGAAGGGTGACGATCAACGTGATCGCGGCCGCCGTCGTATCGAGGTTGCCGCCCGAAATCTTGGAAAACAGAAGCGTCGGCAGGGTGATGACCTGACCCTGACCGAGAAAGAAGGTCAGCAGAAAGATATTCGTGGAGACGAGAAAGGTGAACAGCGCCCCCGCGACGACGCCGGGCAGAAGCATCGGCAGCGTCACGCGCCAGAGAATCTGCGATGGCCTCGCGCCCAGGATCATCGCCTGTTCCTCAAACTCACGCCCAAGTCCCTGATAGACCGCCGCGAGCATCCTGACCATATAGGGAATTGTCGGAATCAGGTGGGCGACGATGATCCCGACGTAACCGCCCGCGAGACCCAGCCGGATAAAAATCATCAGGAGCGCGATACCGATGGCCGCTTCCGGCACGATCAAGGGCAGCGACAGGAAAAATTCGAAGGCGCTCTTCCCGGCGAAGCTGTCGCGCGCCAGCAGGCGCGCGACCGGGAGGCAGATGGCCAGACAGATTACGGTGACGACCGAGCCGATGAAGACGGTGTTGACCGTCGCTTCCCAAACCCGGCTGTAGGGCGACAGCACGTAATCCCAGGCCAACGGGATCATCGACGTTTCGCGCTGCTCGAGCCACCAGGTTCCGGGCAGCAGTTCGGGCCACGCCCAACGGAAGGCGAGACTCTGGACAATCACCGGAAGGAACGGGCCGACTATGAAACCGGCGACAAGCAAAAGATAGATCTTCTGGAAAGGCGACAGGCGCGCGCTCAGGGCCTCGTTACCCCTTTGGTTGCCTCTCTGCATGTCAGTGGCGCCCCATGCGTCGCTCGTACCGCCGGTACACCCACAGGTAGGCGAAGAGGATCATCCCGGCGACGATCCCGATGGATACGACGGTCGCCATGCCCTGTAGCTGTAGAGTGTAGTCCGCGTCGTTGAAGTAACGCCAGGCGACCACCGGAAGCGTATCCGGGAAACCGCCGCCGAGAATGAACGGAGCCTCGAAAGCGCCGATGTTGAAGGCGAAGCAGATCAGCGTCGATGACACTATTCCCGGCAGAATCTGCGGTAAGGTCACCCTGAAAAAGATCGCGCCGCGCCGGGCGCCAAGTATGGCGGCGGCCTCCTCGGTTTCCCGTCCGATACCCAGCAAAACCGCATATACGGCAAGCGTGATGAACGGTGTCTGTTTCCAGACGTAAACCGCGATAATTCCCCAACCGTAGTGAGTCTTGAGGAGTTGCGGGAACTGCCCCGGATCATCGATCATCCCGGCGAACGCGGCGACCCGCGAAAGCATTCCGCCATTGCCGAGCATGATGACGGCCAGCGCGATACCAACCGTGTAGGGAATCATCAACGGCAGCTTGTAGAGGTACTTGTATAGCCGTTTGCCCGGGAAAACCTTTATGAGCGCGAGCGCGAGCGTCGTGCCGAACACCAGCGCCAGAAGGGTCGAGACCGTGGCGTAATAAAGCGTCAGCCAAAGGGATACCCAGAATGTCCGCGATCCCCATAGCGACCCGAAGTAAGACAGGTCCGGAAAGGTGTTGATCCCGAACCAGGGCGCGAAGCCAAGAGACTGCAGCAGCGCCATCACAAGCGCCCCTCCGAACAGAACCACCAGCACCGACAGAATCGGCATCAACTGAAGCAGCTGCAGGATTCGGACGCGGCGCTCACGCGCCGTCATTACGGCTCGCTCGGATCTGGCGGGCACGCTTCGACCTGTCACGGGCGGGTTCGGCGCCGACCGCCGACGCGGCGGTCGGCGCCGAAGGAGGGACTACTTCCCGAGATTCGCGTAGGCCGCGGTCACGACCTCCTCGATCGACGCCGCCGTGTCGCGCTCGATCACCTCAAGCCAGGTCGCCTCGATCACGTCGACCAGCGTCGCGTTGGTGTCCGGAGCGGCGTTGGCGTCCAGTTCCGCCTGCGTAACGCCGACCAGGCCCGGAGAGGCGGCGGCGAGACGTTCCGCATCGTCAGCGCCAAGCTTCCAGCCATCTATGCCTGACGGCATTCCGACGCTTTCGAGCTTGGATACCTGGCTGTCAACCGACGTCATCCAGTTCGCCAGCACGAGCGCGGCCGCGGCGTTCGGCGCATTGCCCGGAATCACCAGATAGTTCTTGTTCTTGATCATTGTGTTTTCCGGGAAGATGAATTGCCTTGCGGCTTCCGGATAGGTTCCGGTTTCCAGACCCTTGGCGACGGCATACAGGCCGAACTTGCAGCTGAAATCGATCTCACCGTTAAGGAAAAGTCCGTCAAGCGCCTTGTTGTCTTCCGGATACCGGGGCGAACCGCCGGCATCGAGCAGGTTGGGTTCGATGCTCTGGAGATACTCGAAGCCCGGGGCGATGAGGCGCGCCAGTTCCTCCGGCGCGATGTCGTCGATGGACTGCTGGAACGGCGCGGCGCCCGTACCGTCCGGGTTGTGCGCGTAGACCGCCGCCTGGACAAACGTGTTTCCCAGGTAATGTGGCGGTTTAACATAGGTGAACTTGCCCGGATTTTCGGCCAGATAGGCCTTCAGCTCGGCGAATGTCGACGGTACGTCCCCGTCCGCCACGCGCGCCGAATTGACGGCACAGACATATTGCTCGCCTGACCATGGAACCTCCGCCGAGTCGTTGGGAACACCGAAGTCACGGACGTTAAGCAGCGCTCTGGGGTCGCTCTCGTCCCATTCCAGATTCACCGAGTTCGGAAGACTCTGGGCAAAACTTCCGAACAGCGCGTCCTGACGTTTCAGCGTGGCGAAGTTCTCGCCGTTGATCCAGATCATGTCGACGCTGCCCTGACCGATTCCCTTGCCTGAATTTTTTTCGGCAAGCACCAGGTCGACGGCGTCCTTGGTGCCGGTGATCCGTACCGGATTCAGCGTCACGCCCCTTTCCGCCATGGCCGGCGCGACGACCCGGTCCATCCAGATATTCAGGAGATCGTTGCCGCCCCAGTAAAAGATGTTGACCTCTCCCTCCTCGGCGGCGCGCGCCTCGACGGCCGGCCAGTCGGCTCCGCCGGACAGGAAAGCGTCGCGGAACGCCGCGTCGCCCGCGTCATCCGCCCAAACGGACGTGGCGGCGAAAATCGCCAAAAGAGTGGATATGGAGACCTTGGGTTTCATCACTTTCCTCCTCGGGTTTTCAGGTTTTCCGTTTTCTGGCTTCATCTACTGAGCAGCCATACATGCTCCGGCGCGATCTGGAGCCAAACGTCATCGCCAACTTCGAGCATCCGACGGGCATTCTCCGTCACGTCGATTTCCCGATCATTGCATACTACCCTATACATGACGCTGGCACCGAAAAAATCGCGTGTCTTGATACGCCCGCGCAATCCCGGAGGTTCCGATGCGGATGGTCCGGTGTTCATGTCCAGAGCCTCCGCGCGGAGCAGGACATGTACGGAGTCACCCACGGACCGGTCGTTCTGGTGCGGGCAGTCGATTTCGCCCAGGGCGGTTTCGACCCTGCTCCGGGAAAGGAGCTTGCCGGGGTAGATGTTCGTCGCGCCCATGAAATCCGCGACGTCAAGGGAGCGTGGGCAGCGATACAGGCGCTCGGGGGTGTCGAACTGCGCGAGGCGACCGTCGAATATGACCGCCACCCGATCGGCCAGCTCCATCGCCTCGATCTGGTCGTGGGTGACGAAAATGGTCGTGATGCCGAAACGTTTCTGCAGATCGCGTATGAAGCGTCGCATTTCAAGCCTGAGCTTGGTGTCCAGGTTCGCGAGCGGCTCGTCCATCATGAGGACGGAGGGCTTTGTGATCAGCGTGCGCGCGACGGCGACCCGTTGCATTTGCCCCCCGGAAAGCTGCGCCGGAAACCGGTCGCGGAACGGGGTCAGCTGCACCACCTCGAGAATTTCATCCAGCCTTCTGGCGATTTCCGTCCTGGACTCGCCCCTGACGCTGGGCCCGAAGGCGACGTTCTTTTCCACGGTCATGTGCGGAAACAGCGCGTATCGCTGGAACACCATGCCCACGTTGCGGTCCTGAACGGATTGCTCGGACACGTCCCTGCCGTCAAACAGGATGGCGCCGTCACTGGGACGCTCCAGTCCCGAGATCATCCTGAGCGTGGTCGTCTTTCCGCACCCCGAAGGTCCCAGTAAGGCAACGAGCTCCCCCGAGGAGATGTACAGGTCAAGGTTCTCGATGGCGACGAAATCGCCAAATTGCTTCCTGACCGAGTTGAGCTGGACTTGAGTCACGCATATCTCCCGCGGAATTTCCGTATGTCAGTCCATATCGACGGGTCTACATCGACAGGGGTTCAAGTCAACGTACTCGGGCGGAGAGCGGAGACAGCCCGTCGGACGAGGAAACGACGGGCAGGAGCTCCATGCCCGTCCACGCCGCGAATTCGAGAAAGTCGTTGGCCCAGAGACCCGGGACCAGGACGAAGTGATGTTCCAGCCCGTGCTCCATGACACTGGTCACCACATCCTCCGCGCTGCGGGCGTGACCGCGGTCGGAAAATCCGGTAACCCAGCCCCGACAACCGGCAAAACCTGACTCACCCATCGCCCTGACCTGGCCTTCGACGGCGAAGGCGGCGGTTCCGCTGCGGGCGACCCGCAGCACGGAATGCGGTCCGTCGGCGAACTCGAAGTCCGCGATCGCGCCGAATTTCGGCCCTTCCCGCGTGCCGCGCCCGATCATCGGATGATTGATCCAGGCGACCGGGCCGTTTCCGGCCATGTAGAGCGGTCCCCCGCCGCCATGCCACATCAGGATACGGTCGTCGCGAAACTGTGGCGATGTCATGTCCAGCAGACTGCCGACCCTGCCGGTGATCGTCCGCACCACCATTTGCGTGACAGTCCCCAGGACATCGCCTTCCGACGCGATGGCCATGTTGTCTTTCTCCTCGAGCCAGCTGAAGGCGGCACCGGGATGCATGCCCGGTCTTTCCTGCAGGGCGGGCCAGTCGGACACCGCGAGTCCGTCGTAACCGTCCCGCTCGAAGACCTTCCGCAGCGCGATGGCGGCGCGCGCGGTGAGCGCCATCTGGCCTTCGGACACGTTCCGTATCGTGCCGCGCGCGGTCATTGCCGCGACCTCGGCGTCAACCTGGCTGCCGTTCGCGGCCTCCATCACGTCGACCATTCGGTGAATATCGACATGCACGGTTTCGACTCCAAGACGGTGGGCCAATACATCGCCGGACACGTCCATGTTGTAGAAGGTCGGGGCCAGGCCACCGATGACCGCGATTCTCGCGCCTTTCAGCCTTTCCCGGGCGGATAGCGCGCGCAGGCTGCGTGACAGGCGATCGCGCAGGCGGGGATCCTCCGCAGCGCCAAAATACCACTGGACCGGGTTCATGGAAATGTCCCGAACGCCGCGCGCGATCGACAGGCTCATATTCAGCGAGACAAAATTGTTGAGCTGGATGTCGTTCTCATGCGTCGGCTCGGGCGTCGCCCACACGCCCATTGGCATCCCGCCCATCGCGATCTCCCGCGCTACGTCGCCCATGGTGAAGCCACCGTGGATCAGAAGCAGGAAGCCGGCACCCCGCGCCCGGCAGTACTCGAGGGCCCCGCGCGCGTCGGCTCCATCCATCGGGACATTCGGCGCGACGACAGCGCGTCCGCCCACCGCGGCCACGAGTTCCCTGACGGCGTCCAGGCAGACATCGAACACGCCGTGTCGGTCGGGAAAGTAGCTCGGCAAGGAGGCCTTTATAACTCCGACGGTAAGGGACATGACTCCTCCAGTGTCAGATCGGGCCGGCTTTTCCGACCGATGCCCAAAGGTTGACGAAATACGATATCCATGTCCACCGCAGCGCCACGGATCGGCCGATCACCGGCCGGGGTGTACGCGGGGGGGTCAGGCGGCGCATTCTTCCGTAAGTTCAATTCTTGGAAAGGCCGGTGTATCGGACGGTGCGCACCAGAGCTTTAACATCACGTCGTCCGGCTCAAGTAACGAAATGGAGAACCCGCCGGTTTCCTGCGTGGTTACGAAACTGCCGACCATCGGGGCGATCGCGCGCACCCTACGCGAACTCAATGCCTTCACGGTTTCCGCCCATACGGTCAGCAACTCCATCATCGTCGTCCCGCCCATCCCGTTGATTATGACGGCGGTGCGTCCGCCGGCGGCGATCGGGCGGTCGTCCAGCAGGCGCTGGATCATCTCTTCAACCAGGATCCTGACCGGCCCCATCCGGACGCGCCCGACACCCGGCTCACCGTGCACGCCCATCCCCAGGTAGATTTCGTCGTCCGGCAGGCTGAACATCGGCCGCCCGGTCAGGGGAGAGATTCCGGGCGAGACCGCGGCGGCCAGCGTCACGGTGCGCTCGCGCACGTCCTCGCCGAGTTGCGTCAGCCGTCGCAGGGGCCACCCGGCCTCCGCCGCCGCACCAAGAATCTTGTAGATAAACATCGTTCCCGGAGCGCCGCGCCGGTCAGCGCGCCGCTCGGGCGGAGCCGCGGAGATGTCATCATACATCAGAAGCGGCACCACCTCTATGCCCTCCTCCTCCGCCAGCATCGCCGCGGCACGGCCGTTTATGACATCGCCGGAGTGCCGGGAGATCAGCAGGATCGTACCCGCCGCACCGTTCACTTCGCGAATGCCTTCAAGGACCAGGTCGGCTGACGGTGCGGCGAACACGTCGCCGACCACGTTGGCGTCGAGAAGGCCCTGACCGACGAATCCCATCGCGATCGGCTCGTGACCGGAGCCGTTACCGATCAGAAGCGTCACCGATTTATCGGGATTCTTCCGGTTCCGCCGACGCACGACGATTCGCGGATCGCGTATACCCCGGCGGACATGTGGGCAGGCACTGACGAATCCGTCGATCATGTCGTCGACCATTGTCTCCGGGTCATTGAACAGTTTCTTCACGGGACCGGTCTCCGGGCGAGCGTTTCGAGTATCATGGCCAGAGAGATCGCGCCCGGATCAAGATGTCCCACGCCGCCGCCCTCGACATACTGCGCGCGGCCGCATCTGGCACGCATTTCCCGGGTCGCGTCCCGTCCCTCCTCAGCCGCCGAAACGGCCTCGGCGAGCGACTTTCCCTCAGCCAGCGCTCCGGCGGCGGGGGCGAGTGAATCGACCATGCTCTTGTCACCTGGCCCAACCTCTCCCAGATCGCAGATCCTTGCGCACGCGCGCTCCAGTCCTGTAGCCAGATCGTCGCCGTTATCCAAGTGCCGCTCGATCTCATGCAGGACCAGTCCGAAAAGCGTGCCGGAAGCGCCGCCCGACGCCCGCATGAACGCCTTCGCGCGCGCTCCGGTCGCCGCGGTGACAGCATGTTTCAGTCCCCGCACAAGCGTTGATCCATGGTCGCCATCGCCGATGGCGGCGTCCAGGGCGTTCAGTTCCCGCAACCTGGAGCATCCGGCCTCATAAAGGGCCCGAAAGAAATCCTCAGCCGACATCGGCGAAGACTCTTTTCAGGTAATCCAGCGCCTCGGCGGCGGCGCGGTCGGCATCCGGTTCGACGTCGCGCCATATGTTGAGATCCCGACTGGTTGGATAGCATGGACGAACGAACATCTCGGCGACGATCCAGCCCCGATAACCGATATCCCGAAGCGCCTCGGCGTCGGCGCCGAAATCATACCTTGCGCTTCCCGGCACACCCCTGTCGCAGTCGGAGACATGGAAGTGCACAACCCTGTGTCCGCTGGCACGGATCGCGGCGGACGGGTTCTTTTCCTCGATGTTCATATGAAAGGTATCCAGCAGCACCCCGACGTTGTCCGCGCCGCTTGCTTCGGCTATCGCCACGGCCTCCCGGGCCGTGCAGGTCAGGTCGGTTTCGAACCGGTTGATCGCCTCGATTCCGAGCGTAACGTCCATCTCCTCCAGCACCGGCTGCATCTGGCCCAGCGTTTCGGCGGCGTATCGGGCTCGTTCCGGCTTGCGAAGCGGGTCGAATACACCCCAGGGGGCGGCGACGACCCCGGCGAGAGAGGGCGATCCCAGTTCGGCGGTGATCCCGATCGCCCGACGCAATGTCTCACATGCGGCGGCGCGCACCTCGGGGTCGGCTGAAGTCGGGTCCTCGGACGCGCCGAGACCAGTCGAGCACGTCAGTGAAACACCGGCCCGCTCCGCGGCCTTGCGCAGCGCGGACGCTTCGTTCGAACCGATTCCCATAAGCGACACCTCGACACCGTCGTATCCCATCGTCGCGGCGCGCTCGAA
>JAPOUP010000125.1 GCA_026708635.1 Rhodobacter sp. | reverse complement strand
CCGGTTACATTTTCCGGCGCAGCGCTATGTGGACGCCGAAATCGTGGGCGGCATGACGCCAGCCGTCGTCTTCCGAGACCGCGATTTCCAGGGTCGTGTTTGGGGAAATTCGGTACGCGCCCCCGGCTCCGAACATGACGACAGGTCCGGAAAGCGGCGTCAACGATGAATCGGTGTAGGGAGTCGAGTTCACATCCACCTGGGCCGTCAGGGAAAGGCGATCAAGCGGTTGCCATGTCACACCGAAATGGCCAAAGGCGATCGCTCGCCCGCCCATGCCGGAAAGCGACGACGGCTGCGGTCCGGCCTGGACTCCCAAAGACGCGCCGTAAAGCCACGTACGCGAACCTTCCCGCGGGAACAGATCTCCCGAAGTCTCCGCCCAGAGGGATACCGACGCGCCTCCCGATCCCGCAAGGGCGTTCTCGTCGCCGGTCGGAAACCTGATCGCACCGCGCAACGCCAGACCGTCGTTTCGAAAATGGTTCCCTTCAAGCCTCCGGCCCAGGCCGAGCATCACGTCGCCCGGGGCGGTAATGCCCTGATCCACATTGACGCGCACCATGCCCTCCCGGGAATGAACGAAGGCGAGTCGGTCGCGGGGCGTGACGTCACGACCGCCCTGCGGTAGACCGAAGAAGTCATGCCAGTTCTCGATGAAGCCGTCGAAAACACCCCGGGTATGCGAAACCATGGAGACTTCAAGCATACCTTCCCACCCATCGCTCAGACCATATCTCAGGGCAACGGATTGCCTGTAGGTCTCCCCATCCACGAGCAACCGCTCGGTACCGGACTGTGCGAAAGTCATGTGAGAGGCCACGTCCGAGGAAAAAGTCACCTCGGAGGTGCCTCTCCCCAGAACGCACGCACCTTGCGGGGCCGGCACGCCGTAAACATGGTGAAACGGATCCAGGTTGGGAATACGGAGGGGTGATACGTCCGGGCATAGCTGCTGGCCGTCGGCCATCGCGGCGCCTGAGAAGGCGAGCGTCAGCAGGCAGCCAAGGGACAGCCGCCTCCCGAAACATGCTCCCCGGAGAAATGCCCGCCGCCGACGCGTCATTGGGTGTACGCGCGATGAAAGACTGACAGGACCCTGAACCGAAAACATGAACGCATTTATTCGGATATGCTTCCGTTTCATTCCGTCTATCCCGTCATGGCGGCGGTTTCGGTTAAGGTCATTTACCCATATAACTCCCGAACGCAACGTTGCCGTTCGGGTGACATTCCCGGAGTAGCCGACGGTTTCGGCCAAACCTTCGCGGGCAGACCGGAAACCCCGGTCGTTTCCGGAACCGCGGACCAACCGGATCCCGAACACCCGAGGCCATGCACAATCCATTCACGCCAGCCCGGCGAATCCGCGGATGGCCGCGCGCGTCCGGAACCGACACTCCGCCTTTATGGGCCGGAGCCCGAACGCTCCGAACACGACCGCCGGAACGACCGTGTCGCCACTGGGGTCGCGACGATAGCCGATCGGACCGGATCGCGCGGCCATTCAATGGAGGCGAAGTGCGTACCGGAACTCTCGAACGGGCGACGCCGCCATCGCTACGCGACTCCCGGTTTCCCGACCATCCGCGCCAGGAAATCCGAAAATTCCTCTCTCAGATCCGGGCGAGACAGCCCAAACGCCACGGTAGCCTGCAGGAAACCCGCCTTCGATCCACAGTCAAACCGCTGTCCCCGGAACCTGTACCCGAAAACATCTCCGCCCCGCTGGATCTCCGTGGCAATGGCGTTCGTGAGCTGCATCTCAACGCCGGCCACGGGACGCGCCGCGTTGAGATGGTCCAGAATCCTCGGCGACAGGATGTAACGACCGATAACCGCGAAGTTCGATGGATTCTTGCCCGTTTCAGGCTTCTCGATCATCCCTTTGACCGAAATCGTCCGCCCCGTTTCCTCACGGACGTCCAGAACGCCGTAGGCCGGGGTCTTTTCCGGCGGAACCTCCATTGCCGCAACCATACTGCCGCCGGTTTCCCGGTGAACCTCAAGCATCTGGAGAAGGCATGGCTTGTCCGCCGCGATCACGTCATCGGGAAGAATAACGGCGAAGGTCTCGTCAGGTGCGATCAGATGCCGTGCGCACCAAACCGCGTGGCCCAGCCCGAGCGGCCTGTGCTGGCGCACGTACGCGATGGCGCCCGAGTCCATATTCGTTCTCCTCAGCTCACCCAGCAGCGCGTCCCTGCCCTTGCCGAGCAGTTCCTGCTCAAGCTCGGGCGCATGGTCAAAATAATCCTCCAGCGCACCTTTGCCGCGGGACGTGACAAAAATAAACTTCTCGATTCCCGCCTCACGCGCCTCGTCGATCGCATACTGAACCAATGGCCGGTCAACCAGGGTCATGATCTCCTTCGGGATCGACTTGGTCGCTGGCAAAAACCGGGTCCCCAGCCCCGCGACCGGAAACAGCGCCTTGGTTATCCTTCGGTCCATGTCTATGCCTCGTCGTTGTCCAAAGATCGCGTTTCCGGGGCATTCCAGACCGGCGGCCGCGGACACCACCCGGCGCTTTGCTGCCCAACACCGTTCAGGTTCGACCGTCCGCGCCAGCGATCGGCCGTTAGCGGCCCGGATCACTCAAGTCCAAGTTCGGCCAGCATCGCCTCGACCCGCGGCACGTCCCCGGGGTTGTTTACCTCCCAGAACCGCCGTCCCCGCGCCTCGACCTCAACGCAGAGCACCCGGCGTCCCTGCTCAAGAAACCTGAGCTGCTCGAGTCCCTCCGACCTTTCCAGTGGACCAATGGGCCACCGCGGATAGGATTCCAGCGCTGTCCGCCTGAACGCGTAGATACCCACGTGATGGAACACTGGCGTCCGCTGGGCATCGGCGAACCGGCATGGAGTATGGGGAATCACTTCCTTGGAAAAATACAGCGCGTTTCCGTCCTCGGAAAAGACCGCGGTCGTGCCACCGACCCGACCGGCGCGACGATCACGCAGAAACGCGTCCAGAGCGCGTCCGTCGCAGCGAAGTACCGGCGTCGCCATTTCCACCGAGGGATGGGAGGCGAGTCGCTCCACAAGGCTTTCGATGAACCACGGCGGCGTCAGCGGCGCGTCTCCCTGCAGATTCACCACAATATCGTAGCCCTCACCCAGCATGCCCACCGCCTCCGCGCAGCGCTCGGTTCCGTTTCGGCAGTCCGGCGACGTCATCAGGACCTCCCCTCCGAAACTCCGCACGGCGTCCCCGATCAGACGATCCTCGGTCGCGACCACGACCCGGTCCGCCCGCGAAACCCGCATCGCCGCCTCCCAGGTCCTCTGGACCAGGCTTCGCGCCTGGCCGGACGCCCCCCGCAGGAGCGCTAGGGGCTTTCCCGGAAAACGCGATGACTTATGTCGCGCCGGAATGCAGATCAGCACGCGCATCAGCCCGGCAGCAGATCCACACCGGGAGAATGGGCGATGAAGAACGGATTCAGAAATCCCGGCTTGCCGTAGTCGAAGGACCCATGATCGTCGAAACCGACCATTCGCCCGCCGGCACCCCGCAGAACCGCGTCACCCGCCGCCGTGTCCCACTCCATGGTCCGGCCCAGACGTGGATAGAGATCGGCCTCGCCCGCCGCCACAAGGCAGAATTTCAGCGACGATCCGACACTCGAGAGTTCACGGACCCGGTACTTCGAGATATAGTCATCCGTAGCCCGGTCACGGTGCGATCTCGAGGCGACGACGGTGAGCGCTTCGTTGTCGGGTGCGGAGACCCTGATCGTTCTCGATGGGCCCGCCCCATCCTTTGCCGGCCTTCCGGATTCCTCAACCGACGTTCCGTCGGCCAGCGTATGGAAGAGCCTGCCTTTGGCAGGCGCGTAAACAACGCCCCGAAGCGGAACGCCAGCCTCCACATAAGCGATGTTCACCGTGAAATCCCGCCGTCGCCCGATGAATTCCCAGGTCCCGTCCAGGGGATCGACAATCAGGAACGGGTCCGCCCTCCGCGCGTGTGTCGCGGTCTGTTCCTCGGTTACGACGGCTATCCCGGGAAAGGCCGCCCGCAGGCCGGACGTAATGTGTGAGTCAGCCGCCTCATCGGCCGCCGTAACCGGACTCGCGTCCGACTTCCTCCGCACGTCGAGATCGCCGCCGCGATAGATTTCCATGATCAGATCGCCGGCCTCAAGGGCCAGCCGCCGCATAATGGGGCAGAGTCGCCCGAAATCCAACGCAAGCCGCTCCCCTGGCTACCCACCCGAATTTCCCGGGCGCACAACATCCGCTTATGATCGCTTGCCGCGAAATGGGCAACACCAACGGACAGGCGGGGCACGGCGGATTTTTTCTTCTTGATCCTGACAGGCCGCGTTGACGGGCCATCCGGGGACCGGTGCGCCGAATCGGGTGCAGCGGTGGAATTTTCCGGCTACGTGGCGGACTTTGTGCGCGCCAGTGCGTTCCGGGCGGGCCTGAGCCAGTCGGGCGCGAGGCCCGGGTTCCGGTTCAGGTTCCCGAACGTCGGCTCAACCGGCTGGCCGCGCCCGGGGATGGGGCCGACCGCCGGTCTTCGCGAGCTTTCCGTTCCGCGCGCGGCGGTATTCCCGGGCGGGCGGATGGGTCGTGTCATAATGCGTGCCTCCCGACAGTGATGGACCATCGGACAGTCTGGTTGCCACTCAGTTCAGGGGCCGTGTGCCCGTGATCGTGGCTGTGACCGTCACCGTCACCGGGCGGCAGACGGCAACCGACCCGGTGGCCAGCCGTCAATCGACGACCCTGAGCGTCAGGTTAATCCGTCCGCCGTCGCCTAAAAGCGCCGAGGTACCGTTCCTGATCCGGTCCACCCCGTGATGGAGCAGACGCGCCGCCCCGCCCATTACTACAACGTCCCCGGATGAGAGCCACACCGATTCCGTGCGGCCTCCGCGCGTCCGGTTCCCGACTCGGAACAACGCGTCGTCACCCAGCGAAACCGATACGACGGGATAGGAGAAATCAGCCTCATCGCGATCCTGATGCATTCCCATGCGGGCACCGGTTCCATAGAAGTTGAGAAGGCAGCAGTCCGGCCGTCGCCGCAGCCCGGTCACGGAGTTCCAGACCGCGAGAACGCTTTGCGGAATCGCCGGCCAGGAAACGCCTGCCGGATGCCTGCGCTCGTATCGGTAACCCGCACGGTCCGAGTACCATCCGTACTTTCCGGCGGAGGTCATTTTGACTGACATCGGCTTTCCGCGCGGCGTCAGGGGCGATATCAGGGGAGCGGCCGCAACCACGCCACGCAGATCCTCCACCATCGAGGCCTGGGCCGAACCGTCAAGAAGCCCCCTGAAGACAGGCACGCCCCGCACCCAAAACGTTGGTTCCGGCATTTCGCGCGACCTCCCTACGCCGCCTGAAATTTGTCCGTCCCGCTCGCTTGAAGGGCCGAATCGCCATCACTATATAGCCCGGGAAACATTGCGGGGACACACTTCCCGCGGAAAATCGGGATTGGGGGACCGGTGCCTTCCAGGGCCGGTCTCCGCCAACATCGCCATACGGAAGGATTCTGAAACATGGCCAAAGTCATTGGAATCGACCTGGGAACGACAAATTCCTGCGTCGCGATCATGGACGGTTCGCAACCCCGCGTCATCGAGAACTCGGAAGGCGCGCGCACCACCCCTTCGATCGTCGGCTTCACCGACAACGAGCGGCTGGTCGGCCAGCCGGCCAAGCGCCAGGCCGTCACCAACCCCGAAAATACCATCTTCGCCGTCAAGCGCCTGATCGGCCGCCGCGCCGACAGCGCCGAGGTCAGCAAGGACCGGAAAATCGTTCCGTATAAAATCGTTGACGGCGGCAATGGCGATGCGTGGGTCGAGGCGCAGGGCGAAAAATACTCGCCAAGCCAGATCAGCGCGTTCATCCTGCAGAAAATGAAGGAAACCGCGGACGCGTACCTTGGTGAAGAGGCTACCCAGGCGGTCATCACGGTGCCGGCCTATTTCAACGATGCGCAGCGGCAGGCGACCAAAGACGCCGGAAAGATCGCCGGTCTGGATGTGCTGCGCATCATCAACGAGCCGACGGCGGCCGCGCTTGCGTATGGCCTCGACAGGAAGGAATCCAGGACGATCGCCGTCTACGATCTCGGGGGCGGAACCTTTGACATCACCATTCTGGAAATCGACGACGGCCTCTTCGAGGTGAAGTCAACCAATGGCGACACGTTCCTCGGCGGCGAGGATTTCGACATGCGCATCGTCGGCTATCTTGCCGATGAATTCAAGAAAGAGCACGGGGTCGATCTCTCGAAAGACAAGATGGCGCTCCAGCGCCTGAAAGAAGCCGCGGAGAAGGCCAAGATCGAGCTGTCGAGTTCCACGCAGACGGAAATCAACCAACCGTTCATCTCGATGGACAAGAATACGGGAACACCCCTGCACCTGGTCATGAAGCTGACCCGCGCCAGGCTCGAGAGCCTTGTCGGCGACCTTATAAAGAAGTCGATCAAGCCGTGCAGGGACGCGCTCAAGGACGCCGGACTATCGGCCGGCGAGATCGACGAGGTGGTCCTGGTGGGCGGCATGACGAGAATGCCGAAAGTCGCCGAGGAGGTATCCTCGTTCTTCGGAAAGGAGCCGCACAAGGGCGTGAACCCGGATGAGGTGGTCGCCATGGGCGCCGCCATTCAGGCGGGCGTTCTGCAGGGTGACGTCAAGGACGTCGTCCTTCTTGACGTCACGCCGCTGTCGCTGGGAATCGAGACCCTGGGCGGAGTGTTCACTCGCCTCATCGACCGCAACACCACCATTCCGACCAAGAAGTCCCAGATATTCTCCACGGCGGAGGACAACCAGAACGCGGTGACGATTCGCGTTTTCCAGGGCGAGCGGGAGATGGCGGCCGACAACAAACTGCTTGGCCAGTTCAACCTTGAGGATATCCCGCCGGCTCCCCGGGGCCTGCCGCAGATCGAGGTGACGTTCGACATTGACGCGAACGGGATCGTTTCGGTAAGCGCGAAGGACAAGGGAACCGGCAAGGAGCAGAAGATTACCATCCAGGCATCCGGCGGTCTCTCCGATGACGAGATCGAGCAGATGGTCAAGGATGCCGAGGCCAATGCCGAAGCGGACAAGGAACGCCGGGAACTCGCCGACGCGAAAAACCAGGCGGAGAGTCTGATCCACGGTACCGAGAAGTCGCTTGAGGAGCATAGCGACAAGGTCGGTCCGGAAACGGTCGAGGCGATCGAACTCGCCGTCGCCAACCTGAAGGAACAGATCGAGACCGATGATGCCGGAAAGATCAGAGCGGGGGTCCAGAACCTGGCGGAAGCGTCCATGAAGCTCGGAGAGGCGGTCTATAAGTCAGAACAGGAAAACGCCGAAGCCGCGGGCGACGGGGACGACGGACAAAAGCCCGACGACGAAATCGTCGATGCCGACTTCGAGGACCTGGACAGCGACAAACGCGACTAGATGTGATCCTGCGGATCGTGGCCGTTCCGGCATACCGGCATAGCCCGCGGGACGGCCATGATCCGAACGCGCCTGCGAATACCGCACGTATTGTCCGTGTTCCGGAAGGACTGACACATGGCCAAGCGCGACTTCTACGATGTCCTTGGCGTCTCTAGGGGCGCTGACGCGGACGAGGTCAAGAAAGCCTATCGCACGAAAGCCAGGAACCTTCATCCTGACCGAAACAAGGACAATCCAGGCGCGGAAGCTGAATTCAAGCAGGTGAACGAGGCCTACGAGATCCTCAAGGATCCCGAGAAGAAGGCCGCATACGATCAATTCGGCCACGCGGCTTTCGAAGGCGGCGGACCGCAGCGTGGCGGTTTTGGAGGATTTGCGCACCAGGATTTCAGGTCGTCGTTCTCGGACGTGTTCGATGACCTGTTCGGCGAGGTCATGGGAGGGCGGAGTGGTCGCGGCGGGCGCCAGCGAGCCGCCCGTGGCGAGGATCTGCGTTACAATCTCCAGGTTTCCCTGGAAGACGCCTATTCAGGCATCGAGAAGACGATCGAGGTGGCGGCCGCCGCCAGTTGCTCCAGCTGCGGAGGTACGGGAGCGCAGAGCGGGACTGAGCCGACAGTCTGTCCCACGTGCTCCGGAATGGGTAAGGTACGCGCGCAGCAGAGCATCTTCACCGTCGAGAGAACCTGTCCCACCTGCTCCGGAACGGGCCAGATCGTCAGCAACCCATGCCCGTCCTGCGGGGGTAGCGGCCGCGAGCGGATCAATCGATCGATATCGGTCAACATCCCCTCCGGCGTGGAGACAGGGACGCGTTTCCGCCTTGCCGGCAAGGGCGAGGCGGGCCAGCGGGGCGGTCCGGCGGGCGATCTGTACATCTTTGTCAATGTGCGGGAGCATCCGCTGTTCGCGCGTGACGGTCAGGACCTATACTGCAAGGTGCCGGTCAGCATGGCGACGGCGGCGCTTGGCGGCGACATCGAAGTCCCGACCATCGACGGCGGTCGGTCCCGCGTGCGGATACCCGAAGGCAGCCAGTCAGGTCGACAGATGCGTCTGCGCGGCAAAGGCATGCCGGCGCTGCGCGGCGGCGGACCCGGTGATATGTTCATCGAGCTGGCGGCGGAGACGCCCGTGAACCTGACGTCCCGCCAGAAGAGCCTCCTGCGAGAATTCGACAGCCTGGGATCCGATAACAATCCGGAGTCATCGAGTTTTCTGTCCAAGGTGAAGAGCTTCTGGGACAACATAAAAAGCTGAGCGACGGACTGGAGACCCGTGAGCCCGGATGGGAGTGATCCGCCGCGGCGCGGTACGTGGGTCCACGACGGTCACGACCATCGGACGGGCCATACACGGCGGGAAATCCTTTCAGGCGGGGCGCCCATGGCAATGTTTGAACTTACGTCCTGAACCGCACGGGCAGGGCGTGTTTCGACCCGGATTACCCCAGGTCGACCTGTCATTCTCGTCGAATCCGCTCACGACGGCATCGCCCCCGCCGGACGGGGGTGCGCTGGCCGCCCGCTGGATCGCCTGCTGCCGCGCCATCATCTGCCGCAACATCGCCTCGCGTTCCTCATCGGTCATCGGACGTATCTGGCCGAGTTTTTGCGTCACGTCCTCGCGCAGGGTGTTCAGCAGGTTCTCGAACAGCTGGAAGCCCTCGGTCTTGAATTCGTTCAAAGGGTCACGTTGCGCGTAGCCCCGGAAGCCGACAACGGAACGCAGGTGCTCGAGCCGGAGGAGATGTTCCCGCCATCTGGAGTCGATCGTCTGCAGGAGTATCTGCTTTTCGATCGAGCGCATGTTCTCCGTTCCGAACTGGACGGCTTTCGCCGCCATCATCCCGTCGGCCTCCCTGCACAGACGCGCGCGGATTTCCTCGTCCGTGACGCCGTCTTCCTCGATCCATTCCAGAACGCCGGACTGCAGGCCAAACCTTTCCTGGATCGCGCCGTTAAGTCCTTCGACATCCCATTGATCGGCATATGTCTTGGGAGGAATGAAGCGATCCACCAGATCGTCGATCACCTGATGGCGCATGTCCTCGACGATCTCCGCAAGATCCCTGGCGTCCATGATTTCACGGCGCTGGCCGAAAATGACCTTCCGCTGATCGTTCATGACGTCGTCGAATTTCAGAAGCTGCTTCCGGATATCGAAGTTTCGGGCCTCGACCTTACCCTGCGCCTTCTCCAGAGACTTGTTGACCCAGGGATGGACGATGGCCTCGCCTTCCTTCATTCCAAGCGTCTTGAGCATCTTGTCGAGACGCTCCGACCCGAATATCCGCATCAGGTCGTCCTCAAGACTTAAGTAGAAGGCTGACCTGCCGGGATCGCCCTGTCGTCCGGACCGGCCGCGTAGCTGGTTGTCGATCCGCCGGCTTTCGTGACGCTCCGTCGCCAGAACGAACAGGCCACCGGCCGCTATGACCTTTCGTTTCTCGTCGGCGTGCTCGCGCTCGATCCGCGCGCGCACTTCGTCAGGAACCGCGTCCGGCTCGGCCCCCAGCGCCTCCAGCACTTTCATCTCGACGTTGCCACCGAGCTGGATGTCGGTGCCGCGGCCGGCCATATTGGTGGCGATCGTAATGGTACCCGGCTTGCCGGCATCCGCCACGATCTGCGCTTCCTGTTCATGCTGGCGGGCGTTGAGTACGTTGTGCGGCAGTTTCTCGGCCTTCAGCATCCCCGACAGATGTTCTGACTTCTCTATGCTCGTGGTCCCGACAAGCACGGGCTGGCCCGCGCCGTGGGCCTGCCTGATCTCTTCCATGATCGCGTCGAATTTCTCGCGCCTGGTTCGATAGACCGCGTCATGCTCGTCGATCCGCACGATTGGCATGTTCGTCGGTACCTCCACGACGCCGAGCCCGTAGATCTCCATGAACTCATCGGCTTCCGTCGCCGCGGTACCCGTCATTCCGGCCAGGTTCTCGTAGAGGCGGAAATAGTTCTGGAACGTCACGCTCGCGAGCGTGACGTTCTCGGCCTGGATGCCGCATCTTTCCTTCGCCTCGATAGCCTGATGGAGGCCATCGGAAAGCCTCCGTCCCGCCATCATCCGACCGGTGAACTCGTCTATAAGCACGACTTCGCCGTTGCGGACTATGTAGTCCTTGTCCCTGGTGAACAGTTTGTGCGCGCGAAGTCCCTGATTGACGTGATGCACGATGGTCGTGGCTTCCGGATCGTACAACGACTGACCTTCCGGGAGAATCCCGGCCTCGGAAAGCTTGCGCTCCAGGAATTCGTTGCCTTCCTCGGTGTAGGTGACGTTCCGCGTTTTTTCATCAAGGGTGAAATGTTCGTCCCGCACCTCCGGAATGATCCCGTCGACGGTCTGGTACAGTTCGGAGCGGTCCTGGGCCGGACCCGAGATTATCAGCGGAGTCCGCGCCTCGTCGATGAGGATCGAGTCCACTTCGTCGATTATCGCGTAATGGTGGCCACGCTGGAACATCTGGGAAAGTTCCGACTTCATATTGTCGCGCAGATAGTCGAATCCCAGTTCGTTGTTGGTCGAATAGGTGATGTCCGAGGCGTAGGCCGTCCGCTTCTCTTCGTCGGGCTGGCCGGGATAGACTACGCCGGTGGTCATGCCCAGAGCGGAATAAACCTTGCCCATCCATTCCGCGTCACGTTTGGCCAGATAGTCGTTGACGGTGACGATATGCACGCCACGTCCGGTCAATGCGTTGAGATAGGCCGGAAACGTCGCGACCAGGGTCTTTCCCTCGCCCGTCTTCATTTCGGAGATGTTGCCCTGATGCAGAAAGATGCCGCCCATCAGCTGCACGTCGAACGCATGCAGCCCCAACGCGCGTCTTGCGGCCTCCCGGCAGTTGGCAAAAGCCTCCGGAAGCAGATCGTCAAGGCTTTCGCCATCGGCCACGCGCTTGATGAATTCGTCGGTTTTCCGTTTCAGTTGCCCGTCGGACAGATCCTCGAAATCCGCCTCAAGCGCGTTGATGGCCTCGATGGTCGCACGCGTCATCTTGATCTTGCGGTCGTTTGGCGTGCCGAACACCTTTCTGGCAAATGTTCCAATACCCAGCATTCTCTTTCCGCCCGGTCTGTGATCTGACGTCAACGTACATGGCGGGTGCTTGCCCACCCCTGCGGTGACCCATAGTTAATGGCTTCGGGGAAACGGCCGTTCACGCCTCCGAGCGATGTAGGTCGCCACATCGACACTGTCAACGCCGAGGCCCTGACTTCGGAAACAGGAAGGAGCGGAAAGATGCTGAGACAAGGAACCCTGCTGCTCGCGGGCGCTTTCGGGCTGGCCACGGCAGTGCACGCGGCCGCGCAGGACATCACTGCCGACACGGTGGTGGCCACTGTCGGGGAGACCGACATCACGATCGGACACATGATCGCCATGTCACTGGGTCTGAACGAGGAACAGCGCCAGATGCCACCCGGGATAATCTTCGACGGAGTTCTGGAAAGCCTGATCCAGCAGGAAGCCGTCGGCCAGGCACGCTCCCGCCTTTCCAGATACGGTGAGCTTCATCTTGAGAACGAGCGCCGTTCGCTGCTCGCCGGAGAGGCCGTAGGCGAACTGGCGGAAACGATAACCGTCTCGCCCGATGAGATCGAGGATGCCTACGAGACCCGCTACGCGGGCTACGTACCGTCCCGGGAATTCAACGCCGCGCACATCCTTCTGGAGTCCAGGGATGACGCGACGGAGATCGTTGGCGAGCTCAGGGGCGGCGCGGATTTCGCCGAGCTCGCCAAGGCCAGGTCGATTGGACCTTCCGGCCCAAACGGGGGCAATCTGGGATGGTTCGGCCCCGGACAGATGGTGCCCGAATTCGAGAACGCGGTCGCGGCGCTTCAAGAGGGTCAGGTCTCCGATCCCGTTCAGACCCAGTTCGGCTGGCATGTCATCATCCTGAACGATATCCGCGAGACCCCGGTTCCGACTCTCGACGACGCGCGCGAGCAGCTGCGGCAGGAAATCTGGCAGCGGAAACTGGCCAACGACGTACAGGCGATCGTCGACGCGGCGAACAAGAACATCAGGGACCTCGCGGACATTGATCCGGATATCCTTAATGACGGATCATTGATCGAAAGATAGGCATTTTCGGGGAAACGGGATGGGATCGAAAACGAAGAGAATACGCAAGCTCAAGCGCCAGGTGAAAGATCTTCGCGCGCGGATCGACGGAACGGGTTTAGCCTTGGTCTCGCCATTGGCTCCAAAGGGTGGATTCCCGGAGATCGCGCCGGTGCGGGGAGTTCGTCTGGCAACCGCGGCCGGGGGCGTGCGGCACGCCAACCGCACCGATCTTATGCTTGCGGAGCTATCGCCGGGAACCTCTATCGCCGGGGTTTTCACGCGGTCCTCCACCCGTTCCGCCTCAGTGCTCGACTGTCAGGAGAAGATCGGCGGCGACAGCGTGGCGGGCGCGGCGATCGTCGTGAACTCCGGGAACGCCAACGCGTTCACCGGATCAGACGGTCAGCGGGCGGTGTCGGCGATTACCGGTTTGGTCGCGGACACGCTTGACGTGCCCGAGTCGCGCGTGTTTTCGTGCTCAACCGGCGTGATTGGCGAACGACTACCCCATGATCGGATCACCTCACGATTGGCCGAACTGAAGGCAGGGCTGGCCGTGGGTGGTTTCGAAGGCGCCGCACGGGCCATCATGACGACGGACACTTTCCCAAAAGGAGCGTTTCGGGAAATCCCACTCGCGGGAAAGCGCGTACGCATCGCGGGAATCGCAAAGGGTTCCGGAATGGTCGCACCGGACATGGCCACGACGCTCGCCTTTGTCTTCACCGACGCGCACGTTCGGCAAAGCGCTCTGCAGGAGATGCTCTCACGGCGGATAGGTCCGACCTTCAACAGCATTACGGTCGACAGTGACACCTCTACCTCCGACACGCTACTACTGGCCGCGACGGGCCAATGCGGCGCCGATGCCTCGGCGGATAGCGAATTCGAGGAGGCTCTTCAGGACGTAATGGCCGATCTTGCCCTACAGGTCGTGCGGGACGGAGAGGGTGCCACGAAGCTCATCGGGATCCGGGTGACCGGCGCCCGAGACGATACCGATGCCCGTCGGGTGGCGATGGCCATCGGTAACTCTCCCTTGGTCAAGACGGCGATTGCGGGCGGAGACCCGAACTGGGGCCGCATCGTGATGGCGGTCGGAAAGTCCGGTGCCGAAGCTGACCGTGACACGTTGTCGATTCGTCTCGGTGACATCCATGTCGCGGAGAATGGCTGGGTCTCGCCAACCTACCGGGACAGGGACGGTGTGGACTACCTGAAGGGCGACGAGATCGAGATTCACGTCGATCTCGGGATCGGACAGGGAGTCGCCAATGTCTGGTCATGCGATCTGACACCGGGCTATATTTCGATAAACGCCTCTTACAGATCGTGAAGACCGTTCTTGTGTCCGCCGTTGCCCTGATTGACCGCGACGGGAGGATTCTGCTGTCCAGACGCCCCGAAGGCAAGACGATGGCCGGACTGTGGGAGTTTCCGGGCGGAAAGGTCGAGTCCGACGAAACGCCGGAACAGGCGTTGATCCGCGAACTGGGCGAGGAGCTCGGCATCGACACCTGGGCCAGCTGCCTGGCGCCCCTGACGTTCGCCAGCCATGGCTACGAGGGCTTTCACCTTCTCATGCCGCTTTTCGCCTGTCGCAAGTGGCGGGGCGTGGCGCGGTCACGCGAGGGCCAGGCACTTAAATGGGTGCGCGCGGGAAATCTTGGAGAGTATCCAATGCCGCCCGCCGACGCTCCATTGATTCCCGTCCTGCGCGACTGGCTGTAGCCGGAAATCCACCCGGGACGTCCGTCCGGAGAGCTCAGTCTGAGGGGGTGATTCAACCACCCTCACCCATTCGCGGATGAAAGTTCGAGTCAGGGAGCAAAGCCATTCTATACCTTCCGCTCAAAACCGTAGCTGAGATCGAACTCACCAGGTAACCAAACCGAATTGGAGATAACGGCCTGTTCGATCCTGGCGCATGAATAGGACTTTCGTGACAACGAAATACCTTACCCTCAGAGCGGTCAAGGCATTTTCTTATCCGAATGCCATTGGTCCGCGACGGCTGGCTGGACGCCGGGATGGGCGGGTACGGCCGCTTCTTCGGCTGCCCGGACTTCCTGGCCTGCGGATACAGGAAAAACCTGCGGAAACCGAAAGGACGCCGGACCCCGCGTTAGGGCGCGGGTGACGTTGACAGCTCAAGACGTCGACCGTAGAAACAAGCGTATGTGATCGGGGCGGCGGGAGCGCTTAGGTTTGGGGCATGGGCGACGCGCCGGACAATCACGAACTTAACCGGCGGATCGCCGTCCTGGAGGAGCGCATGAAAACGATGCAGGCCGACCTTTCGGCGTCGCTTGAGCGCAACAACGCGGCCTTCGAGAGACTGCGGGCCGACATGGCCACGCACCGCGAGGACGCGGCGAAACGCGACAAGGACAACCTGCGCTGGCAGATCGGCCTCTGGATCGCGGCCGTCGTCATCCTAGGCTTCCTGATCAGGCTGTGAGGGCGGCACGGAACCGCCTCCTGGCGGCAACATTGGCCGTCGTGAACGCCACCGGCACTCCACGCTCCTCGTATGCTCAGCGAATCAGCACTGAACAGGGGATGTGGCTGTGGAAAAGTCGGCGGCGGATTCCCGTTGAGAAACCGTCCCTTGCCCCCGGGCGCTATCGCCGGACAGTCCACCGGGCGGAGATGCCGCGCCACCCGGCGCTGGGCGGGCGACCGGCGGCCCGCCGGTCACCCACACGGCTCGCCGTCCGGCCAAAATCCGCTGGGCGGGCATGCGGGCAGCTTAAGTAAACGCGTATGCAGCTGCATCGGATAGCCGCTGACCTCCAACACCCCCACATCGGCCTCGTGATCTCCGCCGCCATAGGCGATCAGGGTATAACTGAACGTGTCGGCGATCCAGAGGTTGAACCCCGGAGCCGTGACCTGGTCCACGGCGATGGCGCGTGTCCCGGACACCGGGGTGCCGTCGCCGCGCGTGACCTCGTAATAATTATGCGGGCGGCGTCCAGGGGGTCTTGCCGTCCACCCCCCGCCGGCTGGCGTCGCTGGGCTGGGGATTGCTGCGGCCAAAATAGATGTGCAGTTTCCGGTCACTGAGCGCCCCATATGTGCCCGTATGGGTCAGGCCCGCCGTGTACTGGACGGCCAGTTCGCTGATCCAGCGGTCATTGAAGCGGCAGACCTCCACCGCACACTCCGCGCTGGGGCCCCTTACCTCCCGGTAGTTGGGATCGGCCGTCCACTCCGTCTGTGTATACGCCACGGAATCCTCCTCCTGCGCGGCCACCGGCCCGGCAACGGCCGCCGCCAGAAGAAGCGCGGCGAACGGACTTATGATCGATCCCGGAGTACGCATGACGAATTCCTTTCGTTGCTGGCTTCGGGTGAGCGTCCGGCCCGTGCCGGCGTCCCTCTCACCCCAGGTTCACGTTTCCGTGTTCCCTTCCTACCCCCCCCAAAAAAAGTCAAGAAAGTAACGCGTTTGTGAACGGGGCGTGGGATCGGCTCGCCACGCGGCAACCGGCCGAGGCGAACTGAGCCGCCTATCAAGCCCGAACTCATCAATATAGAACCTGAACGGTTACGGCCCTCGATCATTTTGGGGAGATCATCCTACGCCAGTTTCGGTCGATTTCCCGTGGCGTCGGGTACCGTTGCAAAATCTGGCACACTTGACCGACAATCCGGCGGCACTTGACCGCCTGTCTGATGACACTTGACGGCACGAGCGGGACTCAAGAGACAGCCACCCCAAGTCACCCGATACCCGAATACCTCCACATTAAGAGGAAGGGTACTCGTTCCAGGTTTTGAGACTTCCGCGCCCGACCTTACATGGCGGATCGCGCAAACGCCTGCATAGTCACAGTTTCGCCATTCGGCGCACCGTCCCGACCTTGATTTCGCGGCCGGCGACCCGCGATTCGACCGCGGCGAAGACCAGCGCGAGCGACCGGAGATTTCCCGCCGCTCCGTTTAGGGGCTCCCGGCCTTCCTCAATCGCGCACATAAGTTCGCCCATGGCGCCACGGAAACCATCATTAAAC
>JAPOUP010000089.1 GCA_026708635.1 Rhodobacter sp. | reverse complement strand
GCCTCAGCCGGGATTCACCCACATCGGGTGTTGCACCTCACTGTGGAACGGGGGACTGTATTTATAATGTAGCAACATTTTTAGGGGCGATGGTTAGGATTGGTTATAATTCCCTTCGTTTACGCCTAGCCTGACATGCCCGGCAGAACAAGCCGCATACCGCAATTGGGCGAGTTTGGTTTGCTTCGCGACCGACCGGTGCCGGAGTCCGGCGCGCGCGGAGTGAGGGTCGGCCGTGAGCCCTGCTGCTCCGGTTTCGGATCCCTTCGCCAATGGCGGAATTTTCGGATTTCCTGGTGCGACAGGGTATGTTGACTTCGGGGACAGGCCCGCGTACACAGGGCCCCCGCGACACTGGCCCAGGTGGCGGAATTGGTAGACGCGCTAGCTTCAGGTGCTAGTGTCCTTTATGGACGTGGAGGTTCGAGTCCTCTTCTGGGCACCAAACCCATGTTTCCCGCGTTCCCGAATCGCCGCGAAAAGCCGCAAAACAAGGCGAATCCGGGCAAAAAACGTCTTGAACGTTCCGTTCTATCCCATAAATTTCCTCACCGCCGGATTCCTCCGGCAGGGCCGTGAACGCCCCTTCCCGATCCGAGCGGTAGATCATTCTGACGGCGCGCGCAACTGGCTTGGCTCAATACGGGTGCATCCCAGATTGTTGGCGCATGCTTGTGTCGGATGGTGCCCTGGTTCTCGCTTGGCTGGCAAAATCGGGATTTCTGACCGCTTCTCAGGAGCGCGAATCAGCCAGAGGCGCCCATTAGCAACAATCTGGGCTATACCCTGCCGCAGTTGGCGGCCTGAAACTGTCCGAACGGGGCCCTATGACATCTTTTACACTTATCCCGAGCATACCCCGACTAGCATGACTGCGTAGAGTTCTCGTTACAAATGTTGCTTGATGTACCGGGTGTCACGCTCGGTGGATCATATAGAAAAGAAGGCTTTGCGTATATGTACGCAGGTATTGATCTATGTGTCCAGATGGGCTCATGACAGAATTCCTGGCCTTCACTCGGTTTTTCATATTCCGTGATTACCATGAAAAAATATCAATGTGGACAAAGTTGGCGCTTATGAGTTTGCGCCTCCCGGCTTTTTACCGGCCCGGCGGATCCGATGATATATCGATCCGTCGGGATAGTGTGCAATTTCGTATGATAGCGGCGATGTACCGGGCGCACCGGAATTAAACGGCGTTCCCGGATGGAGCATGCGCCTCATCCAAATAGGAAGGGCGTTAGCGTAAACCAGAGGCAGGCACGGGGCGTGATTTCCGCGCAACGATTTACGGGGGCAGGTAAAACCTGGCGGGGACTATCCATGTGTCGATACAGGGGTAGGTGAGCGTCGTTGTCCGGCTCGTCACGGATTTATCCGGACGGACTTTGCAAACCGGCCGTTCGCGTCTATTCCGACGCTCATGTTGGAAAGCCTGAAGGAATTTCGCCGTTGACGTTGCCTGACTTCCGGCCCGGGCATCAAGGAAACGGGGAGGGAAGAAACCCACTCGATCGGATGGTTTTCAGAGACCTCGAAAGGGGACCGCATCTTCGTTGCGGTAGAGTTTGGGTTATATTATAACGTAACGAATCAGAAATCCGGAAAGTCGATGACAAAGCCGCCGATCCGACCCCAGCTGTTAACCGATTCGGATCGTCTCCGGCGGCGCGCGCGACGCGAACGTGGCACATGGATGACGGAAGGGTACGGGCGCATTCCGGGGCCGCTTTGGGCGAATGATCGATCGGCGGGGATCCACAAAACGGTTAAGTTCCAAGTTCGGTATCCGCCAGCAACCCAAACGCCGTCGCACATTTGCCGGCCCACCCCTAGGGTGCCGGGATGACGGGCTCCACCTTTCTGGCCGCCAGGAACCTTGAATGTTTGGCCCCGAACGGCGTCGTCCTTTTGCGGGATGTGTCCTTCGATCTGGACGAAGGCGCCATTCTGGCGATTGCCGGTCCGAACGGGGCCGGGAAAACGACTCTTATGAACCTGCTTTGCGGGATCAGGGGGCCAAATCGGGGAGACGTTCTGGTCGGGGGCCGCAGCCTCAAACAGCTTTCCGCCGGGGCGCGCGCGCGCATGATCGCCGTCGTCGGCCAACAGGAACTGCCGGACGGACGTTTCGCGCTCCGCGACTATGTTGCCCTGGGGCAGGTCCCGATCTGGGTCGACCGCTCGGCCGGTGAACATGCGGCCGAGCTTGACCGAATTCTCGACCTTACCGGGCTCGGTGCATTGGCCGATGAACGCATGGCGGTCCTGTCTGGGGGCGAGCGCCAGCGCGCGCACATCGCGCGGGCGCTTGCGCAAAATCCGTCCCTCCTGTTTCTGGACGAACCCACCAACCATCTGGATCCGGACGCCAAGAGCAGGATGCTGTCACTGGTGGTCGAGCTTGGCATCACGGTGGTGATGATCGTCCATGATCTGGTGATGATCCCTGCGTTCGCCACCCATGTCGCGCTGATGAAGTCGACCCGGATGACGGGATTCGGGCCGGTCGACAGGGTACTGACGCCGGAACAGGTCCGGGAAACCTTTGGCGTCGATTACCTGCGCTTTCGCCATGAAGGCCGGGTGGTCCCGGCGCTCGATATCCGAAACACCAAAGTCTCAACATGAAGGAATATCCCATGATGCCCAAAATCTGGCTTCCGGCACTGATCGTCGGCCTGACAGGCGGTGCCGCGCAGGCGTTGACGGTCGACAATTGCGGCGAAGCCCTGACGTTCGAAACGCCTCCTGAGCGGCTGGTCGTACATGACATGAACATGACCGATATGGCATTCGCCCTGGGCCTGCAGGAACATATCGTCGGACTGACCGGGATTACCGGTTGGTACAAGGCGAGTCCGGAATTCGACGCACTGCGCGGAAACATACCCGAACTCGCGCCGAAATACCCAACCGTTGAGAACCTTGTCGCGGCTGACCCCGACCTGTTTTTCGCTGGTTGGTATTACGGAATGAAGCCAGGCGGGGACGTGACACCTGACACGCTTGCGCCTTTCGGCATAAAGACCATGATCCTGACCGAGAGCTGTATACATTTGGACAAGGACCGTCCCGAAGCCAGCATGGATCTGCTGTTTGACGACGTCGTGAGGTTGGGCAAGGTAATGCGGGTCGAGGCTAGGGCGGAGGAGTTGGTCAAGGGTTGGAAGAGTGAGTTGGCCGCAATCAAGGCGCAAACCGCGGAACTGCAGAAACCCAGGGTGTTTCTTCTGGATGGTCCGGCGGACGCACCCTTCACGGCCGGAAAATTCGCCATTCCGGATGCGATGATTGCCGCAGCGGGCGGCGAGAACGTCACACATGATCTTGACACGAGCTGGGGCCGCACTTCGTGGGAGGCTGTTGCCGCCGCCAATCCCGAATTCCTCATTCTGCTCGACTACCAGACCGGAAACGGAGCTGTAGACACGTTCAGGTTCCTGGAGGAACACCCGGTAATGTCACAGACCGACGCGGTCAGGAACGGGCGCTGGATCGGCTTGCGTTACGAGGAACTGACACCGGGACCGGCCAATATCGAAGCGATCTCTAAAATGGCGCGGGCCATGCACCCGGGAACCAACTGATTTGGGACGTTCCGGCCAGACAGCCTTGCTTGGGGCGGCTGTTCTGGCCATTCTCCTGCTGCTATCGGTAATTTACGGCACGACACCCATTCCGATTGCTGAGGTTCTGACCGCCATCTGTCTGGGAACCGGACTGATTGAGGGCGAGATGTCCCCGCTGCATAGGATCGTGTTCGACCTGCGTCTGCCCCGCGCGTTGTTTGCGACACTGATCGGTGCCGGCCTGGGCGTCGTTGGCGTAATTCTGCAGACGACGACCCGCAACGATCTGGCCGATCCTTTCCTGTTCGGTCTTTCCTCCGGTGCCGCCGCGGGAGCCGTGTTCGTCATTACGGTAACCGGAGATGTTCTGGGTTACTGGACATTGCCGCTGGCGGCGTTTTGCGGGGGCCTTGTCGCCTCGGGTGTCGTGCTGGGACTGGTTCACGGATTGCGCACGAGCGCGCCTGAAACGCTGATCCTTTCCGGACTCGCCGTGTCCTTTCTGTTTTCGGCCCTCACCAACTACCTGATTTTTGAAGGCGACAGTCGCGCGGCGCATTCGGTGATATTCTGGATGCTGGGCGGTCTGGGATTGGCGCGGTGGGAAACGTTTCCTCTGGTCTGTGCCGGGCTTCTGCTGATTCTCGCCTATTCTCTTTACCGCAGTCGTTGGCTGGATATCCTGTTGGCGGGAGACTTGACGGCCCAAACTCTGGGTGTGCCGGTTCAGGGGCTGAGGTTCTGGATGTTTTTCGTCGCAGCCCTCGCAACGGCGGCGTTTGTATCTGTCGCGGGTGTGATAGGCTTTGTGGGCCTAATGGTGCCGCATATCGCCCGGGGTATCGTCGGGCCCCTTCATCGCCAACTTCTGCCCACCGCCGCCATAGTAGGCGCTGTCTTGCTGACCGTTTCCGACATTCTGTGCAGATTTCTGCTGGCGCCGCAGGAACTGCCGGTGGGAATCGTGACTACATCCATCGGGTCAGCTTTCGTGTTTCTGCTGCTCGTCAGAACCAGAAAAAACGTGCATTAGTGGCCAGGGGGCTGGATTCTCGACCGTATCGTAGAACTGCCCGCGGACCGTCGGTCAGGTATTGCATGTCGCACTTGGCCGCGACGCACGCGGATGCGCCACGGACCTTTTCGCGAGAGCCGCCGCTGCCCTGACGGACCAGGCGGATCATGCCCCAACCCAAAGGGACGACGCTCGGGAAGATGCCGTATAGGATAGGGCGGCTGTCCGTGCCAAACCGGAGTTCCGGGCGGTCCGGAGAGCGAAATGGCGCCCCGTGCCGTACCCGATGGGTCGCGAAGTCAGACCCGCCGTTCAAGAAGCATTTTCTTGAGGTGGGAGATCGCCTTTGCCGGGTTAAGGCCTTTAGGACAGGTCTTTGCGCAGTTCATTATCGTGTGGCAACGATAAAGCCTAAAGGGGTCTTCCAGATCGTCGAGACGCTCGCCCGTCGCTTCGTCGCGACTGTCGATGATCCAACGGTAGGCATGCAACAGCGCTGCCGGGCCGAGGTATCTGTCCCCGTTCCACCAATAACTCGGGCAGCTGGTCGAGCAACTCGCGCACATGACGCACTCATAGAGTCCATCGAGTTTCTTTCGGTCCTCGATCGACTGGCGCCACTCCTTACCCGGTTCGTTCGTTGTCGTCTCCAGCCAGGGCATGACACTGGCATGCTGTGCGTAGAAGTGGTTGAGGTCAGGCACCAGATCCTTGACCACATGCATATGCGGCAAAGGATAGATCCGCACGGTTCCCGAGATATCATTGATTCCATGGATGCAGGCAAGGGTGTTGATACCGTCAATGTTCATCGCGCAGGAGCCACAGATGCCTTCACGGCATGACCTGCGGAAGGTCAATGTGGGATCGGTCTCGCTCTTTATCTTGATCAGCGCGTCCAGAACCATCGGGCCGCAGCTGTCCATGTCGACGTAATACGCATCGACGCGAGGGTTCCGATCCTCATCGGGGTTCCAGCGATAGATCCGGAACGTCCGGATATTTCGGGCGCCTTCCGGTTTTGGCCAGGTCTTTCCGTTCCGGACTTTCGAATTTCTGGGAAGCGTGAACTGCACCATTTTGTATCCTGTCGATTCTATCTTCAGCCAGACCCCCGGGGTGCCCCTTGCCCCGAACGTTTGCCCGGGTTCGGGCGGGCTCTCATTCTCACCGATGTTTAACGGCCTCCGGTGTGGATTCCCTGTCGGCTCGGTACGGTGGATCGGTTTCCCGTCCTGGCCGAAGCCCTTATGCGCGGTCCGACGGAGATGGTTCCGGTCCTTACGGCTCCCGCAACGCAGTCGGGGGGCCCGACCCGTTCCACGCACCGGACCTTCGGTTTCCCCGACGCCAGAGTGCCGGCCGGGGCACGGGCGGATGCCGGCAGGACCGAACGACGCATCAGTAGACCCGTGCCTTCGGCGCGATTCTCCCAGGATCTATACCACCCTCTTCGAGGGGAGTCAGGGGATCGGTATGCACCGGTCGATAGTCCAGTCTGACCGTGGCATGGCCATCAACCCATGCCAATGTGTGGCGACGCCAGTTAGTGTCGTCCCGATCGGGATAGTCCTCGTGAGCGTGGGCACCTCGACTTTCCCTGCGCGCCTCGGCGCTGACGACCGTCGTTATGGCGTTCGGCATGAGGTTGGCCAGCTCAAGTGTTTCCATCAGGTCGGAGTTCCAAACCAGGCTTCGGTCCGTAACCGATAGATCGTCCATCTTTCCCGCAATGGTTTTCATCCTTTTGCAGCCTTCGTCGAGTGTCCGGTTGGTACGGAAAACCGCGGCGTCCGACTGCATGGTCTTCTGCATTTCAAGTCTTAGGTCGGCGGTCGGGACTTCGCCCGAGGCATTGCGGAGTCCGTCGAACCTGTCGAATGCCCGGTCGACCGATGCGATATTGAGGTCCGGATTCGGCTCGTCGGCCTTTACGACCTGCCCGGCGCGGATGGCGGCGGCGCGACCGAAGACGACCAGGTCGATAAGTGAATTGGACCCAAGACGGTTGGCGCCATGAACCGATGCGCAGCCCGCCTCGCCCACCGCCATTAGCCCCGGAACGACGGCGTCGGGATTCCACTCTACGGGGTTCAGGGCCTCTCCCCAGTAGTTCGTTGGAATTCCCCCCATATTGTAATGGACTGTTGGCAGAACCGGGATCGGTTCCCTGGTCACCTCGACGCCGGCGAAGATACGGGCGGATTCGGAAATGCCCGGAAGGCGCTCGGCCAGGGTCTCCGGGGGAAGGTGATTGAGGTGCAGGTGAATATGGTCGCCCTCGGCACCCACGCCGCGGCCTTCCCGGATTTCCATTGTCATGCAGCGGCTTACCACATCTCGGCTTGCCAAATCCTTGTAGGTCGGAGCGTAACGCTCCATGAACCGTTCACCTTCGGAATTGGTGAGATAGCCGCCCTCGCCCCGGGCGCCTTCGGTGATCAGGCATCCGGAGCCGTAGATCCCGGTCGGGTGGAACTGGACAAACTCCATGTCCTGCAGCGGAAGCCCGGCCCGGGCCGCCATTCCGCCGCCGTCCCCGGTGCAGGTATGCGCGCTCGTCGCGGAGAAGTACGCGCGGCCGTAACCTCCGGTGGCCAGCACCGTCATCTTGGCGTTGAACGCATGCATCGTGCCGTTATCGAGATTCCAGCAGACGACGCCTTGGCATGCGCCATCCTCCGACATAACCAGATCGATGGCGAAATATTCAATGAAGAACTCGGCGTTGTTCTTGAGCGACTGGCCGTAGAGCGTATGAAGCATTGCGTGGCCGGTGCGGTCCGCCGCCGCGCAGGTCCGCTGCACCGGGGGGCCTTCGCCGAATTCGGTCGTGTGCCCACCGAAAGGGCGCTGGTATATCCGTCCCTCTTCGGTCCGGGAGAACGGAACCCCGTAGTGCTCGAGTTCGTACACGGCCTTGGGTGCCTCGCGGGCGAGATATTCCATCGCGTCGGTATCACCTAGCCAGTCGGAGCCCTTGACCGTGTCATACATATGCCATTGCCAGTTGTCCGGCCCCATATTGCCCAGAGAGGCGGCGATACCACCCTGCGCGGCGACGGTATGGGAACGCGTCGGAAACACCTTCGTCACGCAGGCGGTTCTCAGGCCTTGCTCGGCCATTCCAAGTGTGGCGCGCAGACCGGAACCACCGGCGCCAACCACCACAACGTCATACTCATGTGTTTCGAAATCATACGCCGCCATAAGCCGTCCCTCAGAGCGCGATTCTCGCAAGCGCGAATAGTCCGCATGCCATCAGGAACCAGGACAGCGCGATCACCGCTATGATCGCTATCTTTCTCCTCGGGCCATCCAGGTAGTCCTCGATGGCCATCTGCGCGCCCCGGCGGAAATGGTCCAGTCCGACGAGAAGCGTGACCGCAGTGATTATCGCCGCGAGTGGGTGGGAGAAGATCGAATGGGCCCGCTCGTAACCGCTTCCGAGCGCATGCCCGAAGATGAAAACGTACGCGGGCGCCAGAATGGCCAGCCCCGCGGCACTCACGGTCATTCGCCAATGGTGTTCGGTTCCGGTTCCGGACGCACCTTTGCCGATGGCGCGCTTGCGGTCTGTCAGGTAACGCATACTCGCTCCGTCAGATCAGAATCAGGGTCAGTACGGTGAGCAATAGAGAGCCGATCACGCAGATCCAGCCGAGAAACTCCGCCGTCGGTACGTCAAGCGCCAGACCCGCATCGAAACAAAGGTGCCTAAGCCCGGCGAGAAAGTGATACCATACCGCGACAAGTGACAGCGTGAACACGATGTCACCGAACCACGATGTGGCGATGCGGTTGACGAAGCCATAATATTCTGGCCCGGACGCAACAGCGAGCAACCACCAGATCGAGAGCGCGAAACCGGCGATAAGGGCATTGCCGGTAATGCGTGTCAGGATCGAACTGATCGAGGTCATCTGCGGACGGTAAATCTGCAGGTGCGGAGAGAGCGGCCGCTTTACAGTGTTCCTTGTACTCGCCATGCCAAAATGCTCGCCAAGTTAATCCTTGAAGCTCCCTTGGATTCCAATCTCTCTGGATACCAGACAGCGTGAATGATGAAATAACGGTTTCATCCGGAATGGAAAAGGCGAAATTCGCGCGTCTGGACGTTTGGTCCGCGACGGACCTCTATCGGAACATCATGTGATCCGGCGAGCGGGCTTTCAAGGACCTCCGGCGCTCTATGGAGAGCGGGTGCGGCAGTCCGTTTCGGCGTTTACCGGTATATGCCGGGTCCCCCGCGGTTCGGGTGATGCCGTTCCGCTCGGGTTTCGGTAGCCTACAGGCGGGCCATTGATCCTTTGCGCCGCTCAGGAGGATCCGGTGAATGAAAACAACCGAAACGGCGATGGGTGTGTCCCAGATTTTTGCCAATCGGTTCATCTGACCGGTTCGCGCCGCCCGGCGGTAACGTGTGCGGATCCCGTATGCTTCGGTTTCCGGAGCCGCCGTGTCCCGTCCCAAGACATAAGAGAGCCCGGCATCAAGGGTGGCGGGGATTAACCCGTGCCGGGGGACGCGTTCATTGAGATCCCTGGAGTATCCCCGTTACATTGGCATCAACGCCCAATAATCCAGGTCGAGAAGCACTTCCGGAAGGAATTTTCCGTCTGCGTCGCGAAGGACGAAGGGCGCTCCCCTGGTCGCGACAAGCCGCAGGCGGACCGCGCCGACCCCGGGAGCGGTGGTTTCGGTTTTTTCTATCACCTCCGACCATGCGCGTAGGGTATCGCCCGCAAAACATGGGTTTACGTGGGTACCGGAATTTAGCGCGGCAATCATCTGGGCGTTGGCGAGTCCATTATGGCTAAGCGCCCGTGCCAGCGAGATGACATGGCCGCCGTATACGAGACGCCTGCCGTCCGGTCGCGCGGTTGCGTCAAAATGCACCCGGGCCGTGTTTTGCCAAAGCCTGGTGGCCATCATGTGCTCGGCTTCCTCGATCGTTACACCATCGATATGGTCGATGGTCTCGCCGGGCTGGTAATCGCGCCACCGATGGCGTTCGCCGGCGGCGCCGAAGTCGTAGCGGCGGAAGTCGAGTCCCTCGGGTACGACGATCTGGTCCGCTGAAACAGCTTTTTGAAGAGCGGGTACAACCGTGGGCGGCGCCGGGCGCCCGGGATCGCGCTTTCGCACCATCACCCACCGGACGTATTCCAGAACCCGTTCGTTCCGTTCGTTCAGCCCGGTGGTGCGGACCCAGACTATGCCGGACTTTCCGCTGGAGTTTTCCCTGAGTCCGATCACCTCGCTGACTGATCGCAAAGTGTCGCCCGGCCAGACCGGCAGTATCCAGCGACCTTCCGCGTAGCCAAGATTCGCCACGGCGTTTAGCGAAACGTCGGGAACCGTCTTTCCGAAGACGACATGAAACACCGTCAGGTCATCGATCGGAGACCGCTTCAGTCCGCAGTTCCGCGCGAATGTGTCCGAAGAGTGAACCGCGTGGCGGGCGGGATATAGGGCACGATAGAGGGCGCGCTCACCGTCAGTGACGGTCCTTGGCGTCGCATGCTCGATCGTTTCGCCGATCCTGTAGTCTTCGAAATATCGGCCTGAGCGGGATTTGTTCATTCGCGTTTCCATTCCCCGGGTTGGCGGGTGATCACCGATTGTGGTGGGTCTGTCATTTAGGCCAAACTGTCTGAACCGGCCAGACGTCCGCCTGCCCACACGTGTTGCCAGCCTATACCTCCTCTTACCCCTCAGACCCCAGACCGACCCGAACTCCTCGAACCTGGCCCGTGTCTCCTCGTTGGGGAAGTGCGCCAGCTGGCTTTCCGTCCCCCCGTAACCGCTGCATCGAGTGTCGCCAAGCGTGAACATGTAGGCGAATGTGCCCCTCGGACCGGTGAGGATCCTCGCCTTGGCTCCTGTACGCGTCGACCCGTTCGGCATGGTTTGCGGATCCGGTCCATTTCGATAATATCCGGTCCGCTTGTATTCGTTTCGCAAACAAGGATGCCGCATCATGGCCAGTTCCGCAGGCAATCGCCAACCCCATGCCGCACGATCCATTGCGCCGGCGGACTGAGGATCATCCCATGACCATTCCGGCATTCACACCGTACGCGGTTCGGACCCTGTTCGCTGGCTTGGCTACCAGCCTGCTGCTCGTGGTGAGCGTAGCCGAGACGGCGAATGCGCAAGTCTTCCGGGACGAGACCCCGCGCATCGCCGTGGTCTCCGCCTTTGCGCCGGAACTGGAGATTCTCAAGCGAGAGCTGAAGGACAGGTCGGAGCACTCGGCAAACGGCGTCGTCTTCGCAACCGGCACGCTGGAAGGACACGAGGTGGTGCTGTTCCTTAGCGGGATCAGCGTGGTCAACGCGGCGATGACGGGGCAGCTCGCGCTGAACCGGTTCGCCATCGAGAGGATCGTGTTCTCCGGCATTGCGGGTGGCGTCGATCCCTCGCTGAACATCGGCGACGTGGCGGTCGTGGAGCGCTGGGGGCAGTACCTGGAAATGCTGTTCGCGCGCGAGGTCGACGGCGGCTGGGCGACAATTCCGTTCTTCGAGTATCCCTACGGCAACTTCGGCATGATGTTCCCGCGCTCGGTCACGGTGCTGCGGGACGGGGCCGATGGCGCTGAGACCCGCTTCTGGTTCCCGGTGGACGAGGCGCTGCTGGCGGCGGCGCGGCGCGCAGCGGAACAGGTAACGCTGACGCGCTGCACGGTGGACGGCCGCTGCCTCGACCGGTCTCCGCGCATCGCGGTCGGCGGCTCCGGGGTCTCGGGCGGGGCGTTTGTCGACAATGCGGCTTTCCGGACATGGGTCTTCGAGACCTTCGGCGCGCGGGTCCTGGACATGGAGAGCGCCGCCGTGGCCCATGTCGCCTACGCCAACGGCGTGCCGTTCGTCGCGGTGCGCAGCCTCGCCGACCTCGCCGGCGGTGATGAGGGCGAGAACCGGATGGAGATATTTCTCGAGCTCGCGGCGGGCAACGCGGCGGCGGCGGTCAAGGCGATGCTGCGGGAGATACCGGGCCGCCGCTGAAAGCGAAGCGAGGCGGGAGTCCGCCATGCCAATATCCTCCCAATCAGCGAGCCGGGCCGGACACCGCTATGTTCCGAATGCGCTTACGTCCTGAACGGACTGGGACCGATCCAGACGTGGATTGCGGCAATTATCGCGAATGCCACGGCCGCTATTGCCAGAAGTCGGATATCGCCGGCCGGAGTGCCGCCTTCAAACCGTTCCCAAACCGGTTCAGCGCGATTGATCATCAGCATCTCCGCGATAGCCCAGGCGCCGAGACACCCGAACATCACGACAGAGGCGCTATCGCCGTTGACCAGAAGATGAGCGATGGCCCATAGCAGGAAGCCGGTAAGCATGGGATGACGTATCCAGCCGCGGGCGCGGCTCCTGGAACCACTCAGGCCGAACAGCGCGACCGCGATCGCCATCATCAGATTGTTGGCGTGCCAGGTCCATGCCGGTGGATCGTAGAGCGTTATCGCGTCCGCGCCGCGATATCCGATGACCATCAGCGCTACCGATATTACTATCGCGAATGCGACGATGCCGCGGGCCGCCTTACCCATCCGTTCCTCCATCGCCTTGCGGCGCGTCGGATCAAGTCGCTTGAACAAATGCGCCAAACACCAGAGCGCGATGCCGAGGTATAGGATGAACTGCCAGGTCATTTCGCATTCTCCAACGCTGAGATGGTCTCGGCTCTCGCCAGAAGGGCACGGTCGGTTTCCACATGGAGGTTCTCTACAATGCTGCCGTCGACTACGGCAACGCCCTCTCCGGACGCTTCGGCCGTTTCGAACGCTTCAATCCGGCGTTTGGCGAGACTTACCTCTTCGGCGGTCGGCGCGAAAACCTCGTTCGCGATGGCCACCTGCGCCGGATGAATCAGTGTCTTTCCGTCATAGCCCATGTCGCGTCCCTGAACGCACTCGGCCCGCAGCCCTTCTTCGTCCCTGAACGCGTTGTAAACGCCGTCAACGCAGATCACATGGTGAGCGCGTGCGGCAAGCAGCGCGAACTGCAGACTGGCCAGTAGTGGCGTCCTGTCCGGCCGGGGTCGCGAGTTGAGGCACCTGGCGAGATCGTTCGTGCCCAGAATGAATCCCTTCAATCGGGGATGCGCGGCGATTTCGCTGGCATGGATCACTCCGGAGGGTGTCTCGATCATCGCCCACAAGTCGATGCTATTTACCGTTTCGGCGACTTCGTCGACATTGGCGGCCGATTCCACCTTTGGTAGCAGGACAGCGTCGGCGCCCGCATTTTCCATCGCCGCCACATCATCCGGTCCCCATCGAGTGTCAAGCCCATTGACCCGGACGATTATCGTCCGGTTTCCGTAGCCGCCCGCATTGAGGGTATCGACGACCAGTTCGCGCGCCCGGGACTTCCGGTCGGGTGCCACCGCATCCTCAAGGTCCATGATAACCGCGTCGACCCGGAGCTCCCGCGCCTTGTCCAGGGCGCGTTCCCTCGATCCCGGGACGTATAGCACTGAGCGAAACGGTCTGTCGCTAATGTTCATATGCCCCTACCGCAGGACCGCGCGGTATCGCGGAACGCTACCGGGCGACAATGGCCACGAGCCTTCGGCCGACACGCTGACGGAACCGTCCGAATCAATTGAGCCGATCTAACCTTTAGGCATTATAGCATGGCCTCGATGAAGCACAGGTCAATGTCTTCGGGCGCGTTCGCACTTTCACAGCACGCCGATTTCCGCCAGCGCGGCGTTCAGTTCCGGGGGAAGGGCGTTGCTGCCGGCGTCACCTACAGGCAGGTCAGGCGGTGAATCCTCCGGCCGAAGATACCTCCATCCCTGAAAAGGGCGTCGCGGCACCGCGGCCACCGGTACCAGAATCGGGTCAAGCACGATCGCGCAGCGATTGATGCCGTCATCACCCGTGACTTCGTCCAGTCGCAGGATTCTCTGCCGGCATGAGATCATGCCACTGATTACCCAGTAAACGCTTCCGCCGTTCAGCAACTCGCCGCCTCGCCTTGGCCGCATCCGGGTAACATGGCGGGGAAAACCGTCCCGACCTTTGGCCGCCGCCGATCCCTGCCACCGGCCAAGGCTTTCCACGCTCTCCGACCCGACTGACAGTTTGAGTAGGTTGACTTGGGTTGCCAACTGGCATTCTCCCGTAACCCTGTCCGGTGGCGTGACGTTTCGGGGCTGTCGCATATGAATCGCCATTGTCCGGGATGAGCGGTCACGCTTCAACCCTTGGCCAGCGAAAATACGGCACGATCCGGTTCGGATCATTGCCCGCGCAGTCTTTGCGCCATGCTGGACATCCATGCGCTCCTGGGTAATGCCGTGCCGCGGGGGCGGATTGCTGGATGGCTTGAGCGCATGCAAGACAGTAACCCCGGGAACGTCATGTGCCTGGGCCACTTCAACGAAATTCCAGTCCATCACCGAGCCGGCTACCGCGTGTATTTTTTTGGGGAAAGGGCGAACCCATACTCCCGTGCGGTGGGGACAGGAAGCCCTATGGGCGCGATCTGGATCACGCCCGGGAAATGGCGGAGCTCTTAAGAGATGAACTTCGAAAAGGGCGACCTTGAATTGCGTCCGCTTGATGCAGCCGAGTATCTTTCCGCCGCTCGGGGTCGGAGATAAGGCATGAATCGGGAAAGCGCCGGCCACACTGGCCCAAGGGCGCGGACGTAACCAGGTAGGTGTTCTTCCCGGCGCTTCCGGTTTGAGGGTCGGGCCATGCTTCAGGTCCGCGATGCCCCTGTCAGCGCCCCGCTCCGTGGCCCTGCCTCGATATGTTGACATGGCTCGGTTCTGAAGGTAGGCGCTGTCCGTCCCGGTGGTATACGCTTGGACACGCATTTGGTGTTGGTGGCCCTCGCGAGAGGATGCCTGTCGCCCGAGCGGGAGAGGACAACGCCCTTCTACCCCGCGCCCCGTGATTTCATCGGGGCGCCTGAGATTGTGAAGGAGATTCAGAGGTGACAAAACGCACCGCTGCCAAATACAAGATCGACCGCCGCATGGGCGAGAATATCTGGGGTCGTCCAAAGTCCCCCGTTAACCGGCGTGAATACGGACCCGGCCAGCATGGCCAGCGCCGCAAGGGAAAGATGTCAGACTTCGGCATCCAGCTTCGCGCGAAACAGAAGCTGAAGGGCCATTACGGCGACCTGACGGAGAAGCAGTTCAAGCGCATCTATGCCGAAGCCGCCCGAATGAAGGGCGACACCGGCGAAAACCTCATCGGACTGCTCGAGCGCCGTTTGGACGCCGTTGTCTACCGGGCGAAATTCGTATCCACCGTGTTCGCCGCCCGCCAGTTCGTGAATCACGGCCATGTCACGGTCAACGGCCGTCGGGTGAACATCCCAAGTTACCGCGTTAGCGAGAGCGATGTCATAGAGGTGCGTGACCGTTCTAAACAGTTCGCTTTTGTGCTTGAGGCCATGGAGCTCGGCGAGCGCGACGTACCGGATTACATAGACGTGGATTTCTCCAGGATGGCCGCCACTTTCGTGCGCACGCCCGGTTTGGGCGATGTGCCGTTCTCGGTGGTGATGGAGCCGCACCTTGTCGTCGAGTACTACGCCAAGAACTAAATCCCAACGCCTTTCCCTTGCCTGACAGGGTCATCCCACGCTGATTTTTCTTGACGGCGAACCGCCACCCCGGCCCGGAAATCCGGAAAACGAATCGCCTTTCGGGCCCGAAAGGAGCCGTTTTGGTATCCGGGCGACCGCCGCTGGCGGCAAACCGGCTAGAACCGGCCAACTCCGTGCCTGATCCGGACGCCAGACGACACGCTCACCATAGCGCGGGAAAGTCCTGCTTGCCTGATTGGATTGATCAACGTTGCCCGCCCCTGCAACAGGTTCATGGTCGCCCTGAAGCCCATTGTGCCCGCACTGTACGCGATCGCGCCCTACACACGGGAAGGGGTTCGGGTATCTCGTCTATGTGGCCGATGATGGCGGGAATCCAGGCACAGGGACCGCATGCGATAGATATCAGGAATTTACACAACACTGTAATTGACAGAGCACACCGGGGGCGGTCGGCGGATCGCCCCACCCGCCTGATGTCCCGGTCGATCAGGACTCGGCCGCAGATTCCCGCAGCCATCGCCCCTGACCATCGAGCGGAAGCGAGGTGTGGCGGAGCCATGACCGCGCAGCATGGCAACGGTCACCGAAGATCGACCGCGTCAGGCTTGGAATTCTGTGTCAGTGTGCGGAGTATTTCACGCTACACTGAAATTTGGTTCATGGTTGGAAAGGGGACGGAAAAGTCCCGGAGATATTTTCTCAAGGATTCCGGACCGGCTTGAAGGATTTCCGATGATGTGGGGTAGGTCCCAGACGTGCGAGCGCATCTAGATGCGCGCGAGTGCCATACCCGGCGTTACTCTTCCAGCCATATGCTGGATATTCGCGCCCGAGACGGCCCATGATCATGTCCCTGAACTGTTTCGCGACGATAGAGGCCGCCGCGATCGACAGCGAACGTCGGTCGCCCTTGATTAACGCCTCGGCGGGAATGGGAAGTCCCGGCGGGATCATATTGCCGTCCACCAACGCATAATCAGCTAGCGGAGATAGCCGGGTGATCGCGCGTGCCATGGCCAGCTGTGTGGCGCGCAGAATGTTCAGGTCATCGATTTCATCAACATTCGCGTGGGCGATGGATGTCCTTGCACAGGCATGGATTTCGGCGCTGAGGCGCGCCCGCTGGCTTGCGGAGAGCCGCTTTGAGTCGTTCAGGCCTGGGGGAATATTGTTGGGGTCGAGCAGTACGGCGGCGGCGGTCACCGGTCCCGCGAGCGGTCCGCGCCCGACTTCATCCACGCCGCAGACTGCGGTATAGCCTCGATCGAATGCGGCCCGTTCGTATGAAAAGTCCGGGTAGTGGGTCAGTTCGGTTCTTTCGGTAGGTTTTCGGCCAATTCGGCTCCGGAGCCGCTCTTCCACAGACGTACCATGTGGTCAATATCCCAAATCGTTCCGTTCACGCCAGTTTCCGCCGCTGACG
>JAPOUP010000088.1 GCA_026708635.1 Rhodobacter sp. | reverse complement strand
CCAAATCGGAACATTATTGTAAGTGAGACGACCCCGCCAGTCCGCATCCCCAAATTCGCCTGCGGTGCAAATAGCGCGGGTCTGACCGCAGTCGGGCCAGGCGCGGCGAGCACTCCAACGGCCTGCTCCGCCAGTACTTCCCCAAATCCATGCCGCTCGACCGGATCACCGACGAGCGGGTCTGGCGGGCCGTCGACAGGATCAACAACAGGCCACGCAATTGCCTCGCCTTCTAAACACCCATTGAGGTCTTGCAAAACGCCTTCGATTCTGGCGAAATTACCGTCTTACCGAGCGTTGCACTTCACGGTTGAATGTAGGATCCATTAAACCATAGAGTCAGCCGTAATCCCGCTGGTCGTCGATTACCTTGCCGTCATTGGGCAGGCTTCCCTTGGGGACGATCTTCACCCGCCCGCTCAGTTTGAGTATTTCGGTGACCGAGTTTTCGTACGGCACCACATCCCGCGCGTCGGATTCCACCTGCACGACCATAACGTCCCGATCGCGCTCCCGGCTCACAATAACCCGCGCGCGCGCGATTCCCTCGTGGCGCGCCACGAATTTGGCGACCTGTTCCGGCCGCACGAACATTCCCTTGATCTTTGTCGTTTGGTCGGCCCGTCCGAGCCATCCCCGGATTCGCATGTTCGTACGTCCGCATGGCGATATGCCGCCAAGTACGGCTGAGAGGTCACCGGTTGCGAAACGTATCAATGGATAGTCCCGGTTCAGGGTTGTTACGACGATCTCGCCGACCTGGCCGTCGGGAACCGGATCGCCGGTTCCAGGGGTTACGATCTCGACAATCACTCCCTCGTCAACGATGAATCCCTCCATGGCGGGACTCTCATAGGCGACGTTTCCGAGATCGGCGGTGCCGTAGCATTGCAGGCAGCTTATTCCCCTGTGGGCATATTCCTGCCGGAGTTGGGGGAAAAGCGCGCCGCCCCCTACGACGGCCTTGGCGATCCGCAGCTCGACACCGAGCTCACGCGCCCTGTCGAGGATTGTCTTCAGGTAATCCGGCGTACCGGCGTAGGTCGTGACCCCAAGAGCCGCGGCCGCCTGAACCTGGAGTTCTGTCTGGCCCGTGCCCGCCGGAAAAACCGACGCCCCCACCGATCGGGCACCGCTTTCGAGCATCATCCCCGCCGGCGTCATGTGGTAGGAGAAACAGTTCTGGATAATGTCGCCTTTGCCGACTCCGGCGGCGGCCAGGAACCTGCCCATCCGAAACCAGTCGGCCTCAATCCTGCCCGGTTCGTAGATCGGGCCCGGTGACTGGAATAGATGATCGAAACCGTCGGGACCCCTGGTGGTGAAGCCGCCGAATGGCGGACGGGCGGTCTGGGCCTCGATCAGATCGGATTTCCGGATCACGGGAAGTCCCGCGAGCGCGGCCCTGTCCGTCACCGTAGCCGGATCTATTTCGGCAAGACTGGCCGCAAGCGCCCTCGCGCCCGCCTTTGCTGCCGCGATCCTCAGGGGAAGGTCACGCGCGAGGTCAGCGGCGCGCCGGTCAGCGCTTCGGGTTTCCAGATCGTCAAAATACGCGGCCACTGTATGGCTCCCGTCCATGGACCCAACATAGCGCCGAGCCGACACAGCGAAACTGTGGACGATTGTATACTTTTCGGGAATCGGTTTGAATAGGGGTTTGTGGCATCAAGCCGCACGGACAAAGGGGGGTGGGCATATGGGTACGGCTAGCCTTGACGCCCGGTTCCCGGCGGAAATTCCCGAATACGACAGCCGTATACGGTTTCACGTGGACCTCCAGGTCATGGAGGTGGATCTGTCCGACCTCCATCTCGCCAGTTCGGCCCAGGTCAACGCCCTATATGACTTGATCGAGCAACGCATCGTCGCGACCGGCGAGGAGTATTGGTTCTTCCTGATCAATTATTCCGGCAACCGCATAGATCCGGAGGCGTGGTTCGCTTTCTCGCGCCGCGGCAAGATGCTGAACGTATCCCATTCGATGGGCACGGTTCGCTGTGACGCTTCGGAGGAAACGCGCCGCCAGATAGAGCGTGATGCCGGCACGGAGAATTTCGACGCCAATCTTTTCTCGGATCGGGACAACGCGCTGGAATGGCTAAAATCCCTGCCGTCCAGGCGCCGCGGGAAAGTCGTCCATAGGCCCAGCTACACCCTTGCCGATTTCGAGCCGCGGGTCGTGTTCCTGGATGAGGGAGAGATCATGGACATCGACCTGTCGGGCCTCAGGCTCCGGCACAGCCGTGATGTCGACGACCTGATCGACTACCTCGAGCGGCGCATAGAGGAGACCGGTCGGCGCTGGTACTTTCTGATCAACTACAGTGACTGCCGAATTGAGCCCGCCGCATGGATTCAATGGGCGCGTCGGGGTAAGGAACTGAACCTTGGCGGGTCGCTCGGGACGGTGAGATACGAAACGGGGGAGCAGGTCGACGCGGACATCCGGCTTCGCGCCGAATCGCAGGGATTCCGACCCAACATCTGTGGTAACCGCACGGAAGCGCTGTCACGGATCGGCGAACTTCGCGCGGAGACGCGATAGGGTGGGCACGGCCATCCAACGGCGTTTCCCCTCGTTTTTGGACGCGGCGCTGACGTAGGCGGGTTGCGAGACGGCGTACGCTCGCGGACGAGCATGACGCCGCAACCGAACGTGGTATGTCCATTACGCTAGACGCCACCCCCTAGACGACTTGAGACGGCGTCAAACCCCGCGTGATAGACCCCCTCCCGGACGGTTTCCGCAAGCGCCGCCTCCTGTCCCGCCGGTGTGTCAAAGCGCGACCACCAGCGCCAATAGGTGCGCGCCGACGCTGTGACCGGGCGCAGCTCGACATGTGCCGTATAGTTCAGGAGCGGGACATCCGAAGTCAGGATCCGGTAGGAAAAGCTGTGATCGGCGTCAGACAGCGCGACGAGCCGTTCACGAAGGGCCTCCCCCGTTGTCAGCCTGAAAGACCGAACCGCGCCGATGGCGTCGCCCGCACGTCCCTCCTCGATATGGCTTGCCTCGACCGCCGGATGCCAGTCGGCATGGCTGTTGAAATCCCGGATCAGGTTCCAGACCTCCGGCAATGTCGCGTCGATGATTGTGCTGGTGTCAACCTGGATCATGGACCCCCTCCGAAACGCTCGCGCAGATGCCTCAATCCGTTGGCGAAGACGCCATCCCCGATTTGGCGGATGAGACCCGCTTCCTCAATGGGCGGGCACTCAAATGACGCTTCCCACTCGGCGAAACATTGGTCCCCGCGCACGACCGGGTTCAGGCGCAGCGTCGCTCGGTAGTCCCTCACGCTCATCGGTGAATCCAGAATGGAGTAACGGCAGGCCATGTTCGGGTCATCCAGCATCAACAGCCTTTCGCGGATCGTTCCACCGTCGCGTAGGCGGAAGTTCCGGACGCAGCCCAACCGGTCCGGCGGCATTCCGCCTTCTATCCGGCTGTCGGTGACGAAGGGCGCCCAGATCGGCAAGGCGTTGAAATCCCTGATGACCGACCAGACACGGGCCGCCGGCGCGGGGATGACGTCGGATCGGTAAACGTCAGCCATCGTCCTTGTCCTTGTGTGGCGTCGGAATCAGGGATTTGGCGTCTTTCGCCGCCCTGAAAAGATCGCCGGAGCCGGTAAGGCTTGAGCCGTCGACACCGACATCTTTCAGCAACTCCTCGATCATCGGCGCCTGCACACGGTAGCGCAGGACGCTGTCGATCACCTCGTCCGTGGGGGAACGTTCGCCGCCACGGCTGTCGGCCGGTCCCGATCCGCCGAGATGCACCACTTTAATGCTGTCGATTCTCTCCATGGGCTTAACGGTTTCGCGGACAATGGATTCAAGCCGCTCAATGAGTTGGGCGCGCAGGCGGCCCGCGCGGGCGTCTTCGGAAAGAAGGTTTTCGGCCTCGTTGCGGAGTCGTTCGGCCTCGGCGCTGACGGTCGAGAGAAGACGTTGGGTCTCGCTGTCCTTTTCGGCCATGATCCTCGCCACCTGCGCCTCGCGGGCGGCGCCCTCGACCTCGCGGCTGGTTTTGACGGCTTCCTCGGATCGCACGGCGTTGGCCAGCTGATCACCCACGTCGATACGCACCTTGGCTTCGTCGGCGGCCTTTCGGAGGACCGCGATTTTGGCTTCGAGCTCGAGCAGTTCCACCGTTTGCCGGCGCGCGATCTCGAGCTTCCGCAATGTTTCCTCACGCTCGACGCGGATGCGGTCAGTCTGTTTCTCGGCCTCGATCCGGGCGCGCTCGGTTTTTTCGCGGGCCGTCAGTTCGGCCTCGTCAATTTCGAGCCGCATCGCGATCCTGTCGGTCTCCGTTCCTTTTTCGGCGGCGATGCGCGCCTGCTCGGCGGCCGCTTCCTGTCTGGCGCGCGTCTCGGAAATCTGGGCGGCCTGCTCGGCGCGGCGCAGCTCGACTTCCTGTTCCTGCATGAGGCGGGCCAGTTCGGATTCGCGGTCGAGCGCCAGCGTTTCCCGCTCCGCCTCCAGGTTGCGCTCGCGGATCGAGACAACGGCCTGCTGCTCGATATCGTTGCGCAGCTTGCGGCGGTCTTCCACGATGCGGATTAAGGTCGTAAGGCCTTCGGCATCAAAGCGATTGGCCGGATTGAAATGTTCAAGGCCCGTCTGGTCGAGCTGGCGAATCGCGATCGAGCGCAGTTCAAGCCCGTTTTTGGCGAGGGCCGCGCTGGCGAGCGCCGTGACCTCTTCCGTAAAGAGCGCGCGGTTGTCGTGTATGTCCTCCATACCCATGCGTGCCGCCACCGCACGCATGGCACCGAGAAACTCGCCTTCAAAAAACGCGGACAGCTGATCGGGATCGCCGATGATGTTGCCCAAGGTGGCCGCCGCCGCCGAGACGGAGGATGGATCCTGGGCCACGCGCAGGAAGAACTCCGCCCGGGCATCCATGCGCACCCTGTCCTTTGTGATGAGGGCGGCGTCCTTTTCGGCCCGAACCTCCAGCCGCGAGAGGCTGAAATAGACAGGCGTCACCTCGTGGATGATCGGAAGCGCGAACGCGCCGCCGGAGATGACGACCTTCTCGCCGCCGAGCCCGGTGCGTACGAAAGCGCGGTCGCTTGTCGAGCGATGATAGAGCCAGTTGAACAGCCAAACCACGACCAAAATCGCGATCAGCAGAACAATCAGGGCCGTGATGATCGTACCGGTCATGGCTCAACTCCCCTTGATCGCCTTGAACAGGCGGGTTTGCTCGGTCAGCGCGGCCTCGGTCGGCAATCGTTCCATTGAGGAGGCGCCATAGAAACCGTGGCAGTGTTTGGTGTTCCTGAGAACGTATTCCGCATCCGGCGGCATCGCCACCGGGCCGCCATGGACCAGGATGATAGCCTCGGGGTTCGCGTCGAGCGCGGCCTCCGCCCAGCTGTCCACCAGGCCGGGACATTCTTCCAGCCTGACGGCCGTTTCCGCGCCAATGGAGCCACCCGTGGTGAGGCCAAGGTGGCAGACGATGATATCGGCCCCGGCCTCCGCCATGGCGATAGCGTCGTCTTCGTCAAAGACGTAGGGCGTGGTAAGCATGTCTCTGTCGCGGGCCATCCGGATGACCTCAACCTCCTGGGCGTAGGACATGCCCGTCTCTTCGAGGTTCCTGCGGAAATTGCCGTCAATCAGGCCTACGGTCGGGAAGTTCTGGACGCCGGAAAAGCCGGCGCGGGACAGGTCGTCCAGAAGCAGGTCGAAATTGGCGAAGGGATCGGTGCCGTTTACCCCGGCCAGTACGGGGGTGTTCGGTGCCATGGGGATCACCTCCGGGGCCATGTCCATGACGATTTCATTGGCGTTGCCGTATGCCAGAAGTCCGGAAAGCGAACCGCGCCCCGCCATCCGGTAGCGGCCGGAGTTGTAGATGACGATCAGGTCGATGCCGCCCGCCTCCTCGCATTTCGCGGACAGCCCGGTGCCCGCACCGCCCCCAATGATCGGGTCGCCCGCATCGCGCATTTCGCGAAATCTGCCAAGAAGCTCCTTGCGGTCAAATCGCGGCACGGGATGTCTCCAGTCTTCTGTCAGACGCAATCGCCGAAAGCGCGGAAATGGCGGCGTCGGCAAATTCGGGATCGTTTATGTGGTACGGCACGCGGATCAGGCGGCGGTTCGCCGTCTCGACGAAACTTTCGGCGATCGTGCCTTGGAGCGCCTCGCGCGCGGCGGGGTCGTCGAACGGTTGGCCGGGCGCGTCGAGCGCCGACACGCCGCCTTCCGGGATAAGAAAGCGCACCGGGCCGTCCATCCGGTTGATCCTGTCGACCAGGAACTGTCCGATGCGGCCACTCTCCTCCACCGTGGTGCGCATCAGCGTGACTTCCCGGTTATGTTCGTAGAACAGGCGGTCTTCGTACCTCCCGGGCACGGTCCCGCGCGCGCCAAAGTTCACCATGTCGGTCGCCCCGACCGACCCGACCCACGGTATCCTGGTGCGGATGAATGCGCCGAAGCGGTCCTCCGTCGCGGCGAAGACCCCGCCCATCAGCAAGTCGCACACCTCGGTCGTGGTCAGGTCAAGCGCGGCCGAAATAAGCCCGTTGTCCACCAGCTTTTCCATCGACCGCCCGCCCGTGCCCGTCGCGTGGAAGACCAGCGGTTCCCAGCGGTCGCCCAGACGTTCGGTGACGTTCGTCACGGATTGGGTAGTGACTCCGAACATGGTCAGCCCGATCAGCGGCGCTTCGCCCGCGGGCGCGTCATCGCGGGCCGCCCGGACCATCCCCGCCATGGCCGCGGCGGCGTTTCCCAGCACCTTGCGCGAGATGCGGTTGATCCCCGCGACATCGGTGACGGAGTGCATCATCAGCATATCGGATGGTCCCACGTAGGCGCCCACATCGCCGGAGGCCACCGTGGAAACCATAACCTTCGGTACGCCGATCGGCAGCGCGCGCATGGCGGTGGCCGCGATGGACGTCCCGCCAGACCCCGCCGCGGAGATGATGCCGCCGATATTGTCCTGCGCGGCGATCCAGCGCTCGAAGGCGTGGGTCATGGCGGTGACGGCGGTGCCACGGTCTCCCGTGAAGACCGCGTTGGCGCCACGCGGATGGTAAGCGGCGATCATGTGTGGCGGTACGTCGGCGGCGGAGGGCTTGCCGGAGGTGGACAGATCGACCGAGCGCGCGGAAACTTCATCAACCCGCAGCCGATCACGCAGGTAACCGAGTTCCCTGGCCTTGGTGTCAAAGGTCCCGGCCACCAGCACGGCTCCCGACTGGTCTCCGCGAGGCGGGTCGGCAAGGTGCACGAGCGGCTTGACCGTGCCGTCAATCCGGTTCGTCTCCCAGTGCGTCCCCCTCCAGCGATCCGGGGCGACGTAGGCCCAGCCAGCGCGTCGCGCCGTCCTGACCGCTAGATCGGTGATTGGATCCTGCCCGGGCATCTCCGACGCGGCACCGCGCTTCGTTGCGGGAGGGCCTGGCGCGGTGCCGGGGCCCGCCGCGATGTCCATGGGAGCGCTTTCGTCGACACGCCCGACGCCCAGAAGCTTTTGCTGAAGCGTCCGGTCTCCGGCAAGTCGCGCCGCCGGCAATACATCCGAAACACGTCCGTTGACCATGATGGCGACGTCCTCCGCCACTTCCGTGGCGACCCTGACGTTCTGCTCGACCAATAGAATCGCGCAGCCTCCTTCCTCGGCCAGCGTTTTCATAAGGTCGATCACCTGATCGACGATGACCGGGGCAAGCCCCTCGGTCGGTTCATCCAGGATCAGTAAATCCGGATCGGACAGTAGGGCGCGCGAAAGAGCGAGCATCTGCTGCTCCCCGCCCGAGAGCTGTCCGCCACCATTCCAGCGCCGTTCGGCCAGCCGCGGGAACTGCGCGTAGACGCGGTCCACGGTCCATGCGCCGCCCTTGCGCTGGCAAAGCCGCAGGTGATCGTCGACGGTGAGCGAGGGCCATAGCCTGCGGCCTTGCGGCGTGTAGCCGACACCCATCGAGGCGATCTTGTGGGAAGGCAGTGTCGTCAGCTCCCTGCCATCGAACCTGATCGATCCCGATGACGCCTTTTTTATTCCCATGATCGCGTTGCAGAGCGTCGTCTTGCCCATGCCATTGCGGCCAAGCACGGCATGTACGCCTTCGCTTAGCGTGATGTTCACGCCCTGCAGGGCGTGGGACGCGCCGTAAAAGACATGAAGCTCGCGGATCGCGAGCGCGTGTCTGACGCCACCCCGCGCCATCAGCGCCCGTTCCCCAGATAGAGCTCCTGAACGTTCGGATCGCTCTCGATCTCCCGGGGCGTGCCTTCGGCGAAAACGCGGCCGTTTTGCATCATGGTCACCGACTCCGCCACGCGCAACGCCACGTCCATATCGTGCTCGATGATGATAAAGCCCATATGCTTCGGTAGAGCGTCAAGGATTTCGATCAGTTCCGTCCGCTCGGTGGGCGACAGGCCCGCGGCCGGCTCGTCAAGCAGAATGAAACGCGGCGCTCCGGCAAGCGCCATGGCGATTTCCAGTTGCCGCTGCTGACCATGCGATAGTTCCGCCACCGGTGTATTGGCCAGATCCGTCAGGTGCACGGCGTCCAGGAGGGTCTCGGCCTGCAGGAGGCGCGGGTCGGACGGTTTCGGTCGCCGAAGCGAGAAGCGCCCCGAGGTCACGCCCCTACAGGCCAGAAAAACGTTGTCCCGCACCGACAGTTGCCCAAAGAGCTGCGAGATTTGGTAGGTTCGGCGCAGGCCGCGCCGAATCCTTTGTTGGGCGGGCATGTCGGTAATGTCCTCGCCAAAGAATTGTACCCGGCCCGTGGTTGTCGGGAAGTCACCGGAGATCGCGTTGAAGAGCGTCGTCTTGCCGGCGCCGTTGGATCCCAAGACCGCGCGCCTCTCTCCCGCGCGCACGGCAAGATTGATGTCCGCAAGCGCGACGAGCGCTCCAAAGTGTTTGGAGACGGCCTCAAGCTCCAGGGCGAATTGCCCTGAAGCCTGAAGCCGGGAGAGCGCGTCCGTGCGGTCCAAGACAGCCCCGTGCCCGCTATTCAGTCACAGGGCGGGTTTTCGCGGGACACGACACCGTATTCCAGAAAGGTCTCGTAATCCTGGCCAAGTGTTTGGGTCACGGCCCGCGTGACGCTGACGGTCTGGTTGATAAGGTTACCATCCGGTCCGACGGCCACCTCCGTGACGAAGATGTCCGCGATCGCCTGACGACGCTCGTCCAGGGTTACCGTTCCTGTGGGTGTCTCCAGTTCCATCGACGCCAGAGTCTCCCGAAGTTTCGCGCCACCGTCGCCCAGGTCACCGCCGACGGCTTCGAGCCCGGTGAGCAGGGCCAGCGTGTTGACGTAGTAGCCATGGGCGAATAGGGACGGCGACGGGAACCCGTCGGGGTTGAGTTTCCTGTAGTTGTCCACGAACTCAATCCAGGCCTCACCGTCATAGCTGTCCGAAATCGGTCCGGCGGACGGCGTGCCGATAACCGCATCCCGCACGCGCCCCTCGGAGCCAAGCACGGTTTGGTCAACCGTGATCGAGCCGCCGACCAGGGGCAGGTCACCGCCGGCCTGCTGATACTGCGTCAGAAAGTTCACGGCGTCCGCGCCGCCGAGCGCGACATAGATCGCGTCCACCTCATCGGGCAGGGCCGCGATTACGGAGGAGTAATCCTTGTTGCCGATGGGCACCCAGAAGCGGTTTTCGACATCGGCCTCACCGCCCAGCCGGCAGAAAGGTTCTAGCATGCCGAAGACCTGGGTATAGGGAAACGAGTAATCCTCGGCGACGACGGCGAGGCTTCCGTAGCCCTTCTCGTTGTAGATGTAGCTGGCTAGCCCGGCCATCCACTGCGCCCCTTCGGTGTTGAAACGGAAGAAGTTCTCGGAGGGCTCCCGCAGGGTCGTGTCCTGTGCGCCCGAAACCCCGTTGAGGAACGTTACTTCCGGGTAGTCTTTGGAGAAATCGCGGATCGCGATTCCCTCCGATCCGGAAAGCGGGCCCACGATCACCCGCACGCCGTCCTGCTCGATGAGTTTGCGCGCGCCCCGGATGGCGCTGTCCGGCGTGGTGTCCGTGGATTGCACGATGAGTTCGATCTTGTTGCCGGCGACCATTCCGTCCGCGCCGGCGACGGCAAGTTCGACACCGCGCACCCCGTCTTCGCCCAGCACCGTGAAGGGGCCTTCCAGCGTTGCCAGAACGCCGATCCTGATCGTGTCGGCCATGGCCGCGCCACTTCCGAGGCCGAGCGCCAGGGCCGTCGCTGCCATAATGGGTCCGTTCATTCTCATTTTCCTCTCCATAGTTGGTTATTCAGTGGATTCCGCCATTGGCGCCGGGCTTGCCGCCCGGCGTTTCAAGGGACGGACCGTCGGGCCAAACCTCTTCCAAAGCCCCAGAAGTCCGTCCGGTGAGAAATAGACGATCAGAAGAAAGACAATTCCTATGACCGTGTTGAAGCGTTCGCGGTTAATGAGGTCGATCGCGAAGTTGTCGAGGAGCACGAAGGCCAGCGCGCCGATGAAAGGTCCGATGGGCAGGCGCAGACCGCCAATAACCGCGATGACGAGAAGGTCGATCGTGATGTCGATGCCGATTGAGCTGGGAGCGATGCGACCGTTGAACCAAACCAGCAGGATGCCTCCGACCCCGGCGATGAAGCCGGACAGGGCGAAGGCGAAGACGCGATGGGCAGTGACGTTGAAACCCAGGGCGCGCAGCCGTCGCGGGTTGTCGCGTACGCCTTGCAGGGAAAGTCCGAAGGTCGAGCGTGAGGCGTATGTGACGAGCGCATAGAGCCCTACGGCGAAAGCGAGCACCAGGTAATAGAATGGCACGGGATCGCGCCAGCGCACGCCGAACAGCGCTGGCGGCTCTATACCCGCGAAGCCCGTGAAACCGTTGAACAGCGTGTAGTTCTGCCGCGCGAAATAGAAGACGACCACCGAGAACGCGAGGGTGATCATTAGCGTGTAGATTCCCTCGGTGCGCGCGGCCACCGCACCGATGAAGGCCGCGAAGCCTATGGAAACGGCCAGGGCCGCCAGGATTGTCAGCCACCAGGGCCAGCCAAGTCCCATGACATCCTGGGTGTTGGTGCCGAGAATCGGCAGCATGTACGCGCCCAGCCCCGCGATGGCGACCTGGGCCAGGGACACCATTCCGCCGTATCCGGCCAGCCACATCAAGGAAAGGGCGAGAATGCCCAGTATCATCGCGTAGGCGCCGACCTGAAGCGTAAGGAATTCGGTGGCGACAAGGGGAAAGACCATCAACGCGGCCAATAGGATCCACCACCCGGACTCGATTCTGGCCAACCCACCGTTCACGCGCTGCCCCCCATCAGGCCTTGCGGCTTCACGGCCAGGACCACGATCATGATAACGAACGTGAGGACAACGCCGTAGGTCGGAAAGTACGCGAGGCCGAACTGTTCGGCCATGGCGATCAGGAGCGCTCCCACCGCCGCGCCGGGAATCGAGCCCATTCCACCGACGATTACAACGATGAGCGAGGCCAGCAGGTAGCGCACGTCCTCCCCCGGCGCGATTGAAAGGGCGGTGCCTCCAATGACGCCGGCGAATCCCGCGAGTCCCGCGCCCAGGGCGAAGACCAGCGCGAAGACCAACTGCACGTTAACGCCGCTGACCGCCAGCATTTCGCGGTCGTCAACGCCGGCCCGGACCATCATGCCCACGTGGGTGCGGTTCAGGAACATCCAGAGCGCGACGCCGATCGCGACCGCGACGCCAAGAACGGTGAGACGGTATGCGGGAAACTTGATCATCACCGCCTCGCCGCTGGACTTGATGACCGAGATGATTGGCAATTCGACGGTACCGAACAGCCATGCGGGCGGCTCGAACTGATAGGTGGTTCCGGTCCAGATGGCGAGCATCAGATCGGCGGCGACAATGGAAATCCCGATGGTCACGAGTGTTTGACGGAGATCGTCGCCCTGCATATGGCGAAAGACGAGGACCTGCAAGGCTGCGCCCGCCACCGCCATCGCCAAAAACGCGACGGCTGCCCCGAAAAACCAGTTACCGGTCGCGCTGGCCGCTTCATAACCAATGTAGGCACCCAGAAGATACATCGACCCATGCGCGAGGTTCACGTTGCGCATCAGCCCGAACACGAGCGTGAAGCCTGACGCGACAAGGAAATAGAGCCCGGCGAGCGTCAGCCCGTTCAGGAGCGTGTTCACGAACGTCTTTTTGCGTCCTAGCAGGTCGATTAGCCAATCCGGCCAAACAGCGAAAATCAGGTACGCCAGCGCAGCGGCCAAGGCAGTGCCCATGCCGAGCCAGAGGGAATCACGTTGAGACCAGACGGAGTTCATTTCAAGACCGGGACCGCCACGCGGCGACAACGTCACTCAAAGGCTGCGTTTCGCACACGGGATGACACGGTGGTACCTCTGGCAAGCGCAACCCTCCCCGCGAACGCCGTTAGGACACGCGGTTGAGGTTTCCCTTGATTGCGTCATCGTCGCAAGATGGTTTAGGGTGTTTTCTGGGTAAAATCGGGCAATCTCGGCATGAAAACCCTCCATTGGCCCCTAAGGCAGATCGGCGAGGTCTCCGCTGACCTGCCCGATCGGCTGATCACCCGGAAGCCGTTTGATGCCGGCGGGGCCCTTGATCCCGCCACGGCTCTGCTGCTGCCGAGTGACGGCGTGGACATCGACGCCTTTTCGATTTTCGGTCCCGCGAAGGGCGAGAAAGCCAACGAGATCTGCATAGGTGTCTGGATGGGCACCGGGTTTCCCCTTCTGGCGAAGGTTTCCGACATGCCGGACGGGATCATGTGGGTCAGCAATTTCCCGGCGTCCGCGATGTATGACGACGTATTCACGAAAAGCCTCGCCGAGGTCGGTCTCGGCCCGCGCAGCGAGCGCAGACATTTGGCGGCGCTCAAATCCCGCGGCCACAGGGTCATGCTGACAGTTGCCGCCGGGCAAGAGTTTGACGGGTGCTCGGGTCTTGATGTCGATGCGGCACTCGTTGTCCTGCGCTCGGCTTTTGATCTGCAACGGCTCAGCGGAGGTTACCTGGCGCAACTGCGCGAGGTGATGGGCCGTAATATCCCGGTGGCGCTCCACGGTGGCCTGGAGAACCATTTGCCGGACGCGCCCGCAACGTTTGGTGTCGACGCTATCCTTGATCTGCCATCGGTCAACTGAGCCCCTCACGCTTCATCCAGTTATAGAGCGTCTTGCGGGAGATCCCGAGCGCTTGCGCCGTCCGTCCTTTGCGAAAGCCATTGCGCCTGAGCGCGTCGACCACAACTTCGCGCCGGATGGCTTCCAGCGATCTGGCAGTAGTCTCGGTCTGCGTCTCCCGCGCCAGGATCAAGTCAACCTCATCCAACGAGACCGGCTTGCGCGAACCGCGTCTGGCTAACCGCGCGCACATCGCCACAAGCTCACCCGTGTTCCCGGCCCAGTCGTGGTTGCGCAGGCGTAGCAGGGCGGCGGGTGAGAACATGGGACCCGGCCCGAAACCGCTTGGCAGTTGGCTTCGAATGGCGGTGTTGAGCAGGCCCTCGATATCCCGCGGCCGCTCATGCAGGCCTGGTAGCCTGATTAGCGCGCCTTCGAAAAGGAGGGCGAGATCGGCCTGAAAGCGGGTGGGATCAAGGCCGGGCGCCCGGTGCGAGATCAGGATAAACCGTGGTTTTTTCGTGGTGTCTTCCTCCAGTGCCCTGGCCGCGATGTGCGCGGCAAGCCTGGATTGCAGCCGCCGGTCAAGCGCTTCCGGATTCCGGAGAATGATGACATCGGTCAGCGTATCGGCACAGATTCCCTGGATTTTAGGTCCGCCGAAAAGTTTCTCGGTGGCGGTGTCCGAAGGAATTTGGGCGGGTACGGACAGATCCACCACGCGCGGGGCCCGGCCCGCGCCGATCCGCCGTGTGAGGGCCGCGATCGGCGGCTCGTAGCTGTCGCCCGGCGGAACTTGGACGCAAATGAGATTGGGCTTTGCCTGGCGGGCTTCCCGTAACTGGAGCAGGGCATCGAGGAGCGCCCGATCGCCGCCCACGAATCCGGCTTGCTGACCGAACGCGAAAAGCTGGCGATCGGAAGGCCTGGAAGTGTTGCGCCCATTGTCCGCCAGTTTGAAGGAGGCGATGCGATCGGTGATCGAGCGCTCCACCGGCAATCGCTCGACGGTTGACCCGCCGATGTAGCCGTCAATATCCGCATGGCGTAGGACGGTTTCCAGGTCATCTTTGGACTCAACCGGCCCGCCTTCCAGAAGCAGGCAGGCCTCGGGCCGGATCCGGCGGACCTGCCTGGAAAAGCTGGCCGAAATCGTGGACACCTCATCTAGCGTGTTTTCCGGCCGGGGCGAAAGGCGACCGCCGCTGTTCCAGCCAAAATTGAGCAAGATGTTGTCGATCCGGGCCAAAGCGGCCTGACGGCCCTGCGACACGGTCCGGCAATAGGCCAGCGCGACGCATCCCTCATCCTGCGCCGCCCGAAGCATCGCGAGTTCCGCGGAAAACCCCACGCCGGCGATCTCAAGCCGCCGCTGGACCGTGTCGGGATAGAGTGACGAGGGCGGAAAGTTCACGACTCCGGCAAAACCGCGCTCCAGGATCCCGCGCGCCAGAGCCGCGGGGTCGAAACCGTCGCGCCAGCAATTTATGCCCACCAGGATCGGGACATCGACCTGCGGTAAAAGTTCGGTGTCCGCATAGGCGTCGACCATTCGGGTTGCGTCCCGCACGGGCAGCATGCAGGCGATGGACGGCGCACCCATGTTTCTGAGCCGCGCGGCGTTGATCGCGAGCAGGAAGTCCGCGCCGCCGTGGGAGGAGATGGCGGCAACTGCTCCGCTTCCAGCGGTGACACCGACGACGAATTCGCGCTTTTCGGTGAGTCGCATTGACGCACCATCTCCCAAATGGTTCCCAAAATTACTCAAATCCTATCCTTGGGGCATTGCAATACCCATTTTTGGTGAGAAAGCTGTGATCCCGCCACCGAGGAGGAGTCGATGAAGTCGTTAAGGGGACCGGGGCTGTTTTTGGCGCAGTTCGTCTCGGACGAAGCGCCGTTCAATAGTTGGAATGACATCACGCGCTGGGCGGCGGACCGCGGATATCTCGGCGTGCAGGTTCCCAGCTGGGACGGACGGATGATTGACCTTGAGACGGCCGCCGGCTCAATCGGCTACTGCGATGATTTTCTCGGTGTCGCCAAGGACAATGGGGTCGCCGTGACCGAGCTGTCGACTCACCTGCAGGGACAGCTTGTCGCGGTGCATCCCGCCTATGACATCGCCTTTGACGGGTTTGCGCCGCCAGCCGTGCACAATAATCCGGGCGCTCGGCAGGAATGGGCCGTAAGCCAGGTGCGCGCCGCGATCTCGGCTTCGCGCCATATGGGGCTTCGCGCAATGGCCAGTTTCTCCGGTGCGCTGGCCTGGCCTTTCCTCTATCCCTGGCCGCAGCGTCCAAAGGGCATGGTCGAGGCCGCGTTTGACGAGCTTGCAGCGCGGTGGCGACCGATCCTGGATTACGCCGACGAGCACGGCGTCGACGTTTGTTACGAGCTGCATCCCGGTGAGGATTTGCACGACGGTGCCAGCTTCGAGACGTTCCTTGACCGGGTCGACCACCACGAACGCGCGTGCCTGTTATATGATCCAAGCCACCATGTGCTTCAGGCGCTTGACTACCTTGATCATCTCGACATCTATCATGGGCGCGTCCGCATGTTTCATGTCAAGGACGCGGAGTTTCGGCCAAACGGGCGCCAGGGTGTTTATGGAGGATACCAGTCATGGGTCGAACGCGCCGGACGTTTCAGGTCGCCGGGCGACGGGCAGGTTGATTTTGGCGCCGTATTCTCGAAACTGGCGCAATATGACTTCGATGGCTGGGCGGTTGTGGAGTGGGAGTGCGCGATCAAGCACCCCGAGGATGGCGCGCGCGATGGCGCGCGGTTCGTCAGGGAGCATATGATTCGCGTCACGCCGCACGCGTTTGACGATTTCGCCGGAATCGATGCCGACCCGCAAGCCAATCGCAAAATGCTGGGCCTGACATGACCCGAAGATTGAGATTGGGCCAGGTGGGCGGCGGCGAAGGGGCTTTCATTGGCGAGGTGCACCGTATCGCCAGCCGTATCGACAACCGCTTCGAACTCGTTGCGGGGGCATTCTCCGCCACGCCGCGAAAGGCGCGAGCGTCCGCCGAGGCACTAGGCGTTTCCGCGGATCGCGCCTATGATGATTTCCGGATGATGGCGGAGCGTGAGGCCGCGCGCCCGGACGGGATCGACGCCGTGTCGATCGTCACGCCAAACCACATGCATTACCCGGTCGCCCGGGAATTTCTGCGGCATGGCATTCATGTGATCTGCGACAAGCCCCTGACTTCGGATCTGGAGGACGCGCGCCGTCTGGCCGCGATTGCCAGGACGGCCGGGGATGAGGCGGGTACCCGGTTCTTCGTCACTTATAATTACAGCGCGTATCCGCTTATCCGGCAGGCCCGCGAGATGGTCGCCAAGGGTGATCTCGGCGAAATTCGCGTGATCCAGGTGGAATACGCGCAGGGCTGGCTGGCCAGCCCGGTCGAACGTGAGGGGCTGAAACAGGCCGAGTGGCGCACGGATCCCAAACGTTCAGGAGATGGCGGCGCGATCGGTGACATTGGAACCCACGCGTTTCATCTGGCGGGCTACGTGACCGGCCTTGAAGCTGAGGCCCTAGCGGCGGATCTGCACCGATTCGGCCCCGGTCGCGCCCTGGATGACAACGCGCATGTCCTGCTGCGCTATTCGGGCGGGGCGCGCGGTGTCCTCTGGTGCTCCCAGGTTGCCGTCGGTGCCGAGAATGGTCTGCGCCTCCGCGTCTTTGGCGACAGGGGCGGTTTGGTCTGGGCGCAGGAGAGTCCGAACGAGATGTTCTTCGCTCCGCTTGGCGGCGCTGAACAACGCATTACCCGGAACGGCGCCGGATTTGCCGCGGGCCCAATCGTGTCCGCGCGTTTGCCGGCAGGACATCCCGAAGGCTACCTGGAGGGCTTCGGAGCGCTCTATGCCGGAATCGCGGATGTCCTTTCGGGTCAGGATGCCGGGCAGGCGGACCACCTTCCGGGCATAGCCGACGGATTGCGCGGCATGGAGTTCATAAACGCGGCCATCGAATCAGGAAAGGCGGGGGCAGCCTGGATTGGCTTCTGAGAGATTG
>JAPOUP010000315.1:12319-17290 GCA_026708635.1 Rhodobacter sp. | reverse complement strand
AGTTCCGTCCGGCGTCTCGTGAATGGCAAACTGGCCTAAATCAGCCTCTTGGGGTTCAATGACACGAAACGCCTCGCGAACCCCGGTATCGGTCAATTCGCGAGACACGGTGAGAAGTGTGTTTGGCGCATGCTCGTCACAAAGCTCCGCCATGAGACCCATTTCCTCGGCTGCGACGGGCCGCGCTGCGTCCGGGTTGGGCGCGTCGTAATACGTCACGAAGTGCTCGGCCAGCATGTCGATCATTCGATTGAATTCCGCCAGCTCAATCTGGGTGACGGCAACGAAAGTCACGCGCCCGGTCGTCTCCAGTCCAAACCAGCCATTCGAGAAGGCCTGTCGGGCCTTGCCCGCCAGATCGGCTTCGGTCCAGTTCGAAAATTCGAAGCCGCCGGGAATGCACCATTCGCCGGTGCGGGCCGGCACCGGGTATACACGGGTGTCGCTCTCGTCGAAGTGAATGGCTCTGGCAAGATTCATCACGACTGCAGGAGAGTGGTTAGCGGGAACAGATGGGTTTCGTCTCCCTCGCGCAGGAGCATACCGAAGTTCTCATCAATGCCAAGAAACGTACCGCTCCTTTCGCCAAATTGGACTGACTCACCGATCCCCTGCGCGATTCCCCGCCATTCCGCGTGCAGGGATCGGGATCCTTCGGCTTCCCAGCGTGCAATCCAGTTGAGCGTATGACGTGCCCAGCTTTCGATCAGGGTCACTGGCTCGACACCGGCGCAGCCTTCTTCGTAGAGCGCGGTCGCTTCGATGTCATCGCCTGGATTCCGCGTCGTGCTAAGCAGCGGAATTTCAAATCCGACAACCAGCCAGTCCGGCACCGCGGTTGACTCATCAGAACTGGCCGTTACACGAAATCGACCGCAGCGGGCCCCATTGACATGAATATCTCCAGACCAACCCAGGTGAACCGCAACCTCGGGCGGCGCAAGCGATCCCAGCGCGTTCTGTAGCCCGACGCCGCAGAGCGGCAACATCGTCATGGCTTCCGAGAGCCGCACGTCCGGAGCGAACACGAGAGCCGCGCCAAGTCTGTCCAGCGAAATGTTATATGCCATGAGGCCGGCGTCACAGCCCAGGCTTGCCTTCGCGCAGGCAGTGACGAAAGGGTCGATGGCACCACCAACAGCCAATCCGGACATCAAGGGAGGAAGGATAACCTGCGTCATGCAACGCCCATCCCAACAAGATCCCTCGCCACCTGGTGGAACGCCGCGGCCTGCGGACCATCAGGGTTGGTTACCACTACGGGCGCCCCACCATCGCCGGCCACCCGGATATCCAGATGCAGCGGGATTTCCGCCAGAAGCGGCACACCAATTTTAGCCGCTTCCGCCGCCACTCCGCCGTGACCGAACGTGTGTTCCTCGTGTCCGCATTTCGAGCAGATATGGGTCGACATATTCTCGATCAGCCCGTGAATCGGAACCTTCAGCTGGTTGAACATGTCAACCCCTTTGCGGGCGTCGATCAGCGCAACGTCCTGAGGGGTGGAAACTACAATGGCTCCATCGACGACCGTCTTCTGCGCAAGCGTCATCGGAACGTCGCCCGTTCCGGGCGGCAGGTCTACAACCAGAACGTCAAGGGCGCCCCACTGTACCTGCGTCAGCATCTGCTGTAACGCACCCATCAACATCGGGCCCCGCCAGACAACCGCCTGTCCTTCCGTCGTCATCAATCCGATCGACATCATGGTGACGCCATGGTTGCGCATCGGAAGAATGGTCTTTCCGTCGGGACTTGACGGACGCCCCGAGACGCCAAGCATGCGTGGCTGGGAAGGGCCGTATACATCCGCGTCCAGCAGACCAACCCGTCGACCTGCCTGGGCCAGAGCGCAGGCGAGGTTTGCGGATATGGTTGACTTTCCGACTCCGCCCTTTCCGGAGGCAACGGCAAGAATGCGATTGATGCCGGGGATCTTCTCCGATCCTTTAGGGGGGCGTGGCCTCGAACTGGACTTGAGGTCTGGCGGAGCCTTTTCGGAATGAGCGGTCATCAGGATCGACACATTTGCCGCACCGGGAAGCGCCTTCAAGCGTGTCTCGGCGTCCGCGCGGACCGGCTCATACGCTTGCGCCAGCCTTGGATCGATCTCCATGATGAACCGGATGCGGCCATCCTCCACCGTCAACGCTCGCACCAATCCCGCCGCGACGATGTCGTCGCCGGTAACAGGGTCATTGATCGACTTCAGCGTGCCCAGTACGGTATCTCGCGAAAGTGCCAAGTTCAGTCTTTCCCTTCAATTTCGCCCGAGACTTGGTGCTCCAGACCAAGCTCTTCAATCGTGATGACGGCCTTGACGGCATAGCTCTTGCCAAACTCGCCCTTGTCACGAAGCGCTGCCTCGATTGCCTGCTGGGAAGTCACGCCCACTTGCTTCAGGAATTTCCTCATCGACATGTTGAATGCGTCGCTCATCCCGCCCCTATCCTTTTCGTTGACTCGTCCGATCCGTTCTATTTACATCTATCTATGCTGATTAGAACATTGACGGCCTCGTTTTTTCTCTTCACAGCCGCGGTTTTGCCTGCAGGCGCTGACGACCGGCTGGTTCGGCTGGCGGTTCCGGATGCGGTGAACGAAAGCGGCTTGATGAAGTACATGCTGCCGCGATTTACGTTGAAGACCCAGGTGCGGGTTGAGGTGGTCTCGCCCGGAGAGCCGGCGGATGCCGCAATCGGTGATACCGGAATGCCGGTCTTTACCGGTGTTGGCCGCACTTGGTCGATCGAGGTTCTTGCGTCTGAACACGAAGGAGTAGCCCGATTTGCCGCTTGGATTACCGATGCGACCGGACAAAGAGCGATCGAAGGATTTACGGTTGACGGCAACCAGCCCTTCACATTGCCGATTGAGGACACTAAGGGCGTCAAGGAGGTTGTCTACGACGGTGACAGACTGCGTGGAAAGCAGGTTTCCCGAACTCATTGCGGTCGCTGCCACGTCACCGCGAAAGACGACGAAAGCCTCGGTATCGGCTCGACTCCGTCGTTCTCCGCCTTGCGGGGATTCGAGGATTGGGACGTGCGGTTTGCCGGCTTCTACCAGTTGAAACCCCATGGGGCCTTCACCCAGATCAAAGAGGTGACGGAGCCTTTCCCTGAAGACCGTCCTTCGCCGATCGCACCGATGGAACTGACGCTGGATGACATCGGCGCGATCCTAGCTTATGTCGCTGGCATTGAACCCGCAACTCTTGGCGCTTCCATCAAACATCAGTGATCACGACGTTTCGACAGATAGTCGTCAGTGGTGCGCACTCGCGGTCTCTCGCCCATTGCCAGCGGGCTGTCGTGGCTCAGGAACTGGGCGTTCACCCGGCAATCGTCACACATCTGAATCATGCGCAGGGCACCTTCTCCCTGGTACATGGAGTGTGAGGACAGCTTGTCGGTAATTCGCTCGATGGTGGACTTTGACCCAAACAGGCAACCGCACTCGATGCACGCAAATGGCTCTTCTTCGTTTAGGACCACCTGAGACAGGGCCTCATCTCCAAGATTGAGTCGTGGCGCCAGTGCGATGGCGTCTTCAGGGCAGATTTTGGCGCAGAGCCCGCATTGCAGGCAGGCGTCCTCCTGAAACCGCAGCTGCGGCAAGTCGGGATTGTCACCAAGTGCGCCAGATGGACAAAGCGAAACGCAGGATAGACAAAGAGTACAGGCGTCTGAATTGACCAGAATGGCTCCGTAAGGGGCGCCGGCGGGCAGTGGCAGAGGTTCTGCGGTGTCCGGACACAGCGCCTTTGCCGCCTGCCGCGCGATCTGACGACGGGTCCCCATGGGCCGGACCGGTTTGGTCAGGGCCGAGGGTACGTCGGCATCGAAGAGCGTATCCGAGAGCTGGTCCGCATCGGAAGTATCGACCAACGCCACGCGGTCACCGCAAATTGCGGCAGCCAAAGCGATCTCATGGTTCAATAGGGCCATGTCCGCTCCAGCCCCGGGAACGATGGCCACGCTTGAAAACCCCGCCGCCAGCGCCGCCAGCGTTTCGGCATGCCCGAAGGCGCCGACCGCCGGCATTTCAAGCGGCACGACGTCCGCTGGCAGACCCCGGCCATACCTTGCGGACAACCTGATCAATTCAGAACCCCGTTCGTCCACGACCAACAGCCTTGGGTCGACTCCGCCAGCTTCAATAAACGCCTTTGCCAGCGTCTGGATTCGACGGAACGAATGCTCAACCGGTGGCGCGTCGTATGAGATCGCACCGGATGGGCACAGCGATGAGCAGGCGCCACAACCCGCACAGATCATCGGATCTACGGTCACATGTTCGCCCTCGGGCACGACCGCTCCGGTAGGGCAGGAGTCGAGGCAACGCGAACATCCGACCTGGCTGGCTCGAGAGTGGGCGCAGAGGATTGGCTCGACGCGGGTATAGAGCGGCTTCTCGAAGGTTCCGATCAATTTGGCGGCATCGAACACCGCATCCTTACAGGCTGCCATGCTGCCCGGGTCGGCGCGCAGATAGCCTTCACGTTTTTCGTGGGCCGAAAAGAGCGGGGCCTGTCCGCTGAGATCAAGGATGATGTCGCATTCCGAATGGGCGCTATCCCGTGGATTGGTCCATTGCCAGATGCCGCGTCCAGCAGGCTGGATTCTCCTGAGGTTGTCGAACGAGAGCTGAAATCCGCCCAGGGCTCCAGTCGCCTTCCTGAGCCGCCCTCGTATAACATCGAATTCGCGGATGGGGGGCGGATCGCTTTCATCCAGCTGCAGGACCGTGACCGCGTGCGTGTCGGCAAGGCGTTCGGCGGCGCCAAACACGGTTTCTCCACTTCCGACTATCAGGCAAACGCCCTCTGATACCACGTCGATGGTCTTCGTCGGCGCCGGCGGCAAGATGGCTTCCGCAACGAGCGCCGCCATCTTTGGACCTGTGTCATTGTCGTCATCTGTCCATCCGGCGCGGTCCCGAAGGTCGATGAATGCGGGAACCTCCGCC
>JAPOUP010000315.1:0-12076 GCA_026708635.1 Rhodobacter sp. | reverse complement strand
GGGCAACGGACGCGCGTTCCGCGGGTGCGGCCCGGAATTGCGGGATCAGGTCGCTGCCCGCACGCGATTGCGGGAGGTGCGCTATCCGGTTGTTCATCAGGCGACGACGGATTGCCATAATCCCGCTCGCGACGTTGACCGACCGGCGGCCGCCCTCGACGATCCCCGCTCCGCCCGTCGCGAAGGCGGTGAACCAGCCGAAAGCCGTCGGGTGTCTTCCTCGGGAGCCACCGCCACCGTCACGCCACTGCCCTGCCACCGGTGGAGAAAGTACGGCCCGCCGCGCTCCATCCAGGGATACCGCTGGAGCGCGACTGGCCCGTCATCAACGTCCATGAGCCGCCTCACCACCCCCGGATCCCGGAACCCTTCCCCCACTTCCCCAATGTCTGGCATCCGCTCCGCCTCGCGGCCCGTGTTTCATTGTCGCCGGCGCGGGCATCCGGCCATGCGTCCGCGCCTCTCCGTCGAACAGGACCACAACGCAAATCACCCGACAACCGGAGCCAGCCGAAATCCCTCGCAAATCCGGGCTGAACCCGCGTTCCGCCGGTAGACTAGACATATTCGGTGGCGGAGGTAAACTCAAATCGGCGTTCCGGTTCGCCGGTTCGTTTGATGGGAAACAGGCTGGGACGGATGTACATCAATCCAGCGAAGTATCAGGCTTTGCCACTGGGCATAGTGCTGCGGCGGGCGCCGGGAGTCACCCGCTGGAAGAAGTGGTCGTGGAAGGCGGTCGCGGTGCTACCGGGTGCGGGGCCGGCAGACTGGCGTGAAATGCGTCGAGATGGCGAATGGATCGAATATCACGCGGCTACGGTTTCCCTGGACCTTCACGGTGCGGAAACCGAGGCATACAGAAACGCGCTTTCGGACGGGCCGCCAAGCGTCTTTGTCGTACTGCGCCAGGAAGACGCCTGCGATGACGCCCGGCCATCCGTTCTGTTGGTGACGGCATCGCCATACGAGGCACAGGACTACGCGGATAGCGGTGAGGAGGTTGTGGAAAAAGTGCCAATGCCGCCCGGACTCATCGCTTGGGTGCGAGACTTTGTCGATCAGCATCACGTTGAGGAGAAATTCATAAAGCGCAAGCGCGACAGGAAACGCGTCGACGTGATAGAAGACGGCATCGGCGATGCGCGTATACGGCAGGACGCGGATGTCTATCGCGCTCCGAAGAGGCGCCTCCAGTGAGTGATTTTTGGGAGCGCCGAAAGGCGGCCGTTCGAGCCGAGGAAGCTGCCGAGCGAAGGGCCGGAATCGCGGCGGGTGAGGCCGAGGAGCGGGCGCGGCTAGAGAAAAAGTCCGATGAGGAGATCCTTAGCGAGCTCGAATTGCCCGATCCGGACAGCATGGTTGAGGGCGATGACTTCTCGGCCTTTCTGAAGACAGCCGTTCCCGAACGCCTTCGTATTCGTGCGCTCCGCCGGCTCTGGACGACGAATCCAGTTCTCGCAAATCTCGATGGCCTCTTGGAATATGGCGAAGATTTCACGGACGCTGCGACGGTCCTGGAGAACCTACAGACCGCCTATCGAGTCGGCGAAGGTATGAGCCGGCATGTAGCGGCAATGGCGGAACAAGCTTCGGATGAAGCGGATGAAGCGGAAATTCTTGGAGACGAATCAGAAGAATCAGAAATTGAAGAAGCGCCGACCGGCACCGAGTCGGAAGAAAAAACCGACAGTTTCGATCGGAATAAAGCCGGGCCGAGTTCCGGGAATAGTGTGGTTAATCCGCTACTTTCTTCCGATTCTGACGAAATTTTTATTTCCAAGCCGCGCCGGATGAGTTACCGTTACGACGACGAAATCCTAGAGCGGATCACCGAAGCCAAGACCTCATGAAAAGTATGAGCGAAGCCAAAGCTTTACCTGACGAGGATCGCCTCCGTGCGGATCTCTACAACTATCTTGGCTTGATCCTTGCCCGTCCTCCTGACCAATCGCTTCTTGACCAGACCGCTGGATTGTCCGGTGATGACACCGAAATCGGTTTGGCTGTCCGCGCGCTCTCCTCCATAGCGAAGCGATCCAAACCCAAGGGGGTGCTATCGGAATTCAATAAGCTGTTCATCGGTCTTGGGCGGGGTGAGTTGCTGCCCTATGCCAGTTACTACGTGACGGGCTTCCTGAACGAAAAACCGCTGGCCCTGCTGCGCAACGACCTGGCGTCGCATGGCATCGCCCGCTCGGAAAGCGTCTTTGAACCCGAAGACAATGTCGCGTCGCTGATGGAGGTTATGGGGGCGCTCATCGTCGGGCGGTTCGGGGCGCCAGCGCCATTGGATGTGCAAAGGACCTTTTTCAACCGGCACATCGCTCCTTGGGCCGGCCACTTCTTCGCTGATCTCGAGGCGGCGAAGAACTCCGTGCTATACGCGGCCGTCGGAAAACTCGGACGGCTGTTTATGGAAGTTGAAACCGAGGGTTTTCGCCTCAGCGCCGCATGAGGCGCTGATTGTTGAGGTGGCGAATGATCGCCACAAGGTAACGGAAAGGAGGACTATCATATGACCAAGGCACCCGAAGAGGGCACCAGCCGTCGGGATTTTCTGAAACTTGCGGGAGCCGGTGCGCCTGTGGTGGCGGTAGCCGTCGCCTCTGGTTCGTCGGCTGAAGCTGCCGTGCCTGACCTGTCGTCAGACAGGCTTCAGGACACCGCCCATACCCGTGCATACTACGACAGCGCCCGGTTCTAGGATCGGACCTGCCATCGTTGCCCGGCCATCGGTTGCGTGACGCCCACCGGCCGGCGCATTCAGAAGCAACCCAGCACGCATGCGGGACTGCCCGTAGCAAGCAAGGGAGAAAGACATGCTGAGGAAAAAGACCAACGGGATTGCGCGACGCTCCCAGCGGACTGGTATCCTGAACCAAGTCGCCGAGACATCAGTCGACCGGCGCGCTTTTCTTCGAAATTCAGGATTGGCGATCGGCGGACTGACGGCAATCGCCGCAACCGGCGGATCGGTGACCAAGGCCGAGGCCGCGACCGGCTCCGGTGCGGTTGAACTGCGCAAGTCGGTCTGCACGCACTGCTCGGTCGGCTGCGCGGTCATCGCCGAAGTGCAGAACGGCGTCTGGACTGGCCAGGAACCGGGATGGGATAGCCCGTTCAACCTGGGGGCTCACTGCGCCAAGGGGGCCAGTGTCCGTGAACACGCCCATGGCGAGCGGCGCCTGAAGTACCCGATGAAGAAAGAGAATGGCGAGTGGGTACGCGTTTCCTGGGAACAGGCCATCAACGAGATTGGCGATGGGATGATGAAGATCCGGGACGAAAGCGGACCGGACAGCGTCTATTGGCTGGGCTCGGCCAAGCACAGCAACGAACAGGCCTACCTGTTCCGCAAGTTTGCCGCTTACTGGGGCACGAACAATGTCGACCACCAGGCGCGGATTTGCCACTCCACCACGGTTGCGGGTGTTGCGAACACATGGGGCTATGGCGCCATGACCAACAGCTACAATGACATCCACAATTCCCGTGCGATATTCATCATCGGCGGCAACCCCGCCGAGGCGCACCCCGTTTCGCTTCTGCACGTCCTCCGTGCGAAAGAGCGGAACAACGCTCCCTTGATCGTCTGTGACCCGCGCTTCACCCGCACGGCCGCGCACGCTGACGAATATGTCCGCTTCCGTCCCGGAACGGACGTCGCGCTCGTCTGGGGCATCCTCTGGCACATTTTCGAGAACGGATGGGAAGACAAGGAATTCATCCGCACTCGGGTCTGGGGAATGGACCAGATCCGCGAGGAAGTGGCGAAGTGGACCCCGGAGGAGGTTGAACGGGTGACCGGCACCCCCGGCTCGCAACTGCGCCGTGTGGCCTTCACAATGGCAAACAACCGTCCGGGGACCGTGGTCTGGTGCATGGGTGGCACCCAGCACACCAACGGCAACAACAACACGCGCGCGTACTGCGTGCTGCAGCTTGCGCTCGGCAACATGGGCGTAACCGGAGGCGGGACCAATATCTTCCGCGGCCACGATAACGTTCAGGGCGCGACGGACCTTGGCGTGCTTTCCCATACGCTGCCCGGCTACTACGGGCTGTCAGCCGGATCCTGGGCACACTGGGCTCGGGTCTGGGGCGAGGATCTTGATTGGCTGAAAGGCCAGTTCGCCAGTGTCACGGGATCGGATGGCAAAGAAAAGAACCTGATGAACCTAACCGGCATCCCGGTCAGTCGCTGGATCGACGGCGTACTCGAGGATCCGGACAACACGGACAACCCGGATAGGGTTCGGGCCATGGTGCTCTGGGGTCATGCACCGAATTCGCAGACGCGGATGAAGGAAATGAAGACCGCGATGGAGATGCTGGATATGTTGGTCGTGATCGATCCGTATCCGACGGTTTCCGCGGTTCTTCACGATCGGACCGATGGAGTGTACCTGTTGCCAGCGTGCACGCAGTTCGAAACCAGCGGCTCCGTTACGGCCTCGAACCGGTCACTGCAGTGGCGTGAGAAGGTGGTCGACCCGATCTTCGAATCGAAGTCCGATCACGAGATCATCGGTCTTTTTGCCCAGAAGTTTGGCTGGCACGACCGGTTCTTCCGCAACATCGCGATTGAGGACGACGGCGTGACGCCGAATGTCGAGGACACGACCCGAGAGTTCAACGCGGGTATGTGGACCGTCGGCTACACCGGCCAAAGCCCGGAGCGGATCAAGCTCCACATGGCCAACCAGCACACGTTCGACAGGACAACGCTGAGGGCGGTTGGCGGTCCGGCTGATGGGGACTTCTATGGCATGCCCTGGCCTTGCTGGGGCACGCCTGAGATGAAGCATCCCGGCACACCGAACCTCTACGACATGTCCAAGCCGGTCGCTGACGGTGGCCTGTGCTTCCGCGCCAGATTTGGCGTTGAGAGAGACGGCGACAACCTGCTGGCCGAGGGCGTGTTCAACCCGGGCTCGGAGATCCAGGACGGCTATCCTGAGTTCACCATGCAGATGCTGATGGACCTTGGGTGGGATGGTGACCTGACGAACGAAGAGCGTGCCGCCATTGACGCGGTGGCGGGCCCCAAGACCAACTGGAAAACCGACCTATCGGGCGGTATCCAGCGTGTCGCCATCAAGCATGGCTGCGCTCCGTTCGGGAACGCGAAAGCGCGCGCGGTTGTCTGGACCTTCCCTGATCCGGTGCCGCTGCACCGCGAGCCGCTCTACACGAACCGGCGGGATTTGGTGGCGGATTATCCAACCTACGAGGACCGCAAGTTCTACCGCCTTCCGACGATGTATGCGTCGATCCAGAAGAACGACTTTTCCAAGGACTATCCATTGATCCTCACGTCCGGTCGTCTGGTCGAATACGAGGGTGGTGGTGATGAGAGCCGTTCCAACCCGTGGCTCGCTGAACTGCAGCAGGATATGTTCGTCGAGATAAATCCGAGAGACGCCAATGACATCGGCATTCGAGACGGTTCACAGGTTTGGCTGGAAGGTGCAGAAGGAGCGAAGGTCAAGGTGATGGCCATGGTTACGAGAAGGGTGGGCGAAGGCGTCGTTTTCATGCCTTTCCACTTCGGAGGCCATTTCGAAGGCGCGGATCTGCGCGGCAAATATCCAGATGGGGCCGACCCCTACGTCTTGGGGGAAAGCAGCAACACCGCACAGACCTATGGCTATGACTCGGTTACCCAGATGCAGGAAAGCAAATGCACTCTCTGCAAAATCTGGGCAGCGTAAGGAGGAGATGAAACATGGGAGCCAGAGTAAGGTTTCTCTGCGACGCTGAGCGCTGCATTGAGTGCAACGCCTGCGTCACGGCCTGTAAAAACGAAAATGAGGTGCCCTGGGGAATTAACCGCCGCCGGGTGGTGACGATCCAGGATGGCACGCCGGGTGAAAGATCGATCTCGGTTGCCTGCATGCACTGTTCCGACGCGCCCTGCATGGCGGTGTGCCCGGTCGATTGCTTCTATCAGAACGAGGAAGGAATCGTCCTGCACTCCAAGGATCTGTGCATCGGTTGCGGTTATTGCTTCTACGCCTGTCCTTTCGGCGCACCGCAGTTCCCGCAGGCCGGGAACTTTGGCAGCCGCGGCAAAATGGACAAGTGCACGTTTTGCGCTGGTGGGCCTGAGGACAATCATTCGACAGCCGAGTTCGCCAAGTATGGCCGCAACAGGATCGCGGAAGGTAAATTGCCGATCTGTGCCGAGATGTGCGCCACCAAGGCGCTCCTGGCGGGCGACGGAGACGTGGTCGCGACCATTTACCGCGAACGTGTGGTGGCCCGCGGCTTCGGCTCGGGCGCCTGGGGCTGGGGAACGGCGTACGAGGCCAAGAGCGGCTGAGGCTGGGAAAGGCCAGTAAATTTGGGGTGGCCTCCTGCGGGGCCACCCCCGTTCAAACGACCCGCTTGAGACCCTGAGGACTTCCGACGTGCTGCGTTCATTGATTTCCCTTTTGATCCTCGCATTTGTTCTTGGCGCACCGGTCGCGGCGCAGGATGGCGCGGAGTCCGACCGCAGTGCCACCGGTGGCGCACAAACGCTGGAAGACATTATGGCTCGCCAGCGAGGCGAGGTAATTGACGACGGTTTTCGCCGGGAAAATGTTGGAAACCCAGACACTGCGGCCGGTCTAACGGAACAGCTGGGTACCTTGGGCGGTTCCTCTGACCCGGAACTCTGGCGCGCGCTGCGGTACGGCTCGGCGGACATTACCGTCTCATCCGGCGGCGAGGTCGCAACCGTTCTCGTTCAGGACGGAGGGATGTGGTGGCTCGAATTTCGAGAAAACATCCTCATGATCTGGGGCGGGTACTTTCTGCTTGGCGTGATTGGGCTATTGGTCGTGTTCTTTCTCCTGCGCGGACGCATAAGGGTAGACGCTCCAAAGACGGGCCGGATGGTGGTCCGCTTCCGGTCAATCGAGCGCTTTGCCCATTGGCTACTGGCGGGATCCTTCATTCTGCTTGGCCTTACCGGACTCCTGTCGCTGTTCGGTCGCGCCTTACTGATCCCGGTTTTGGGACATGAGGCCAACTCGTTCATTCTCATCGGCAGCAAGTGGATTCATAACAACGCGGCCTGGGCCTTCATGATCGCGTTAGTCATGGTTTTCCTGTTTTGGGTCTGGCACAATCTGCCTGACCGAGCGGACATAAGGTGGATCGCGCAGTTCGGCGGTATCATCGGTTCGAAGCACCCCCCGGCCAAGAAGTTCAACGCTGGCCAGAAGTTCATCTTCTGGTCGGTCGTGATACTTGGGGCATCGATTTCCGCTTCGGGTCTTTCACTGCTCTTCCCCTTCGACCTTCCCATGTTCGCCAAGACCTTTGCGATCCTCAACGATCTTGGCATAACGGGAATGCTGGGACTTGATCCGCTGCCTACCGTGTTGGCGCCGCACGAAGAGATGCAGTATGCCAACCTTTGGCACACCATCGTCTCCTTCGTTCTCATGGGCATTGTCATTGCGCATATCTATATCGGCTCGCTCGGCATGGAGGGTGCATTTGATGCCATGGGATCCGGTGAGGTCGATGAATCATGGGCTCATCAGCACCATTCAATCTGGCTTGAAGAGGTTAAGTCCGCCGGCAAAGGTGAGCGGGCAACGGGTGTCGGGACTCCGGCTGAATAGATGAGATCCGCTTCCGCGCTTGTGGCTGGGCTGGTGTGTTTGATCTGCCCTGCCTTTGCGGAGGACTTTACGACGCTAAAGGGACATGGCGGTCCGATCATGGGGATCGCCGTCTCGGAAAGCGGTGAGGTCGCCAGTGCCAGCTTTGACAATTCAGTGGGGCGCTGGCGGGACCTGACTCCGACCTGGCTTGAAGGCCACGCGGCTGCCGTCGTTGACCTGATCTTCCTACCCGACGGGCGCATTGCCTCCGGGTCGGACGATTTTTCCGTCTGGATTTGGGAAGGCTCGGAAGGGCGCGAACTCGGTCGTCACAAAGGAAAGGTGACTGACCTGGCGGTTTCGCGCGATGGCATGCTACTGGCGTCCGCCAGTTGGGACGGCACGATCGGTCTATGGTCGCTTACGGATCCAGGCGCCGCGCCCGTCATGCTTGAGCTCCGCGACACAGGCGCAAACGACGTTATATTTTCGCCGGATGGCAAACTACTGTATGTCGCGACTTCCAAAGGGGATATCCTCGTTTTCGACCTTTCCGCGCTGAATGGAAGCCCACCCCGGACATTGGTGCGATACGGATTCGCAATTAACGAAATGGTTTTGTCACCGGACGGGTCCTGGATAGCCTATGGCGCGGTCGATGGCGTGACTCTGGTGATTGACTCCCGGACGGGCGCTGAACTTCACGACTTCACTCTCGACCGGCGGCCCGTTCTCGCCATGGCGTATCATGGCGAGACGAGGAATTTGGCGATCGGAGACGGGCATGGGTACATCGCGGTGATTTCCACCGAATCCTGGCGCATCGACCGCGACTTCCTCGCCACCAGGAAGGGGCCGGTCTGGGCGCTGGCGTTTTCCCCCGATGGATCGGTAATTTGGGCAGGTGGTCTCGATAGCGTTGTTTACGGCTGGCCGGTCGAACTCCTGGATCGCTTCGAACCGAGCATGGGCACGTCGCATAGTTTTCTTCAGAGCCCCGAGACCATGTCCAATGGTGAGCGTCAATTCATGCGCAAGTGCTCAATCTGCCACGCAATCGAGGCCGGTGAATCACGAAAGGCGGGGCCGAACCTGAGTGGGGTGTTCGGGCGCCCCGCGGGAACGGTTCCAGGATATCGTTACTCTGGCATACTTGACGGATCGGAAATAGTCTGGACCGAGGAGACAATCGACGCGCTCTTCAATCTTGGCCCCGACAATTATATTCCGGGGTCCAAGATGCCGATGCAGCAGATTGCGGCCCCGGAAGACCGCCGGGATTTAATCGACTTTCTGAAGACCGCGACTGCAATAGGAGATTGAGAAATGAAGGCAATTTGGGCAGGTCTCGCAGGTGTCGTCGTGATCGCCGCAGCGGCTAACTTCGTTCTTGGGTCATTGGCATTTTCCTCCGCGGAACGAGGGTCCGGTAGCGCTGTTCGGCTTGAGACGTCGAACTGACCGGCCTCGGCCGTGCGGCAACAAACGATATCGGGACCCGCGCTACGACGGCACCTTTGGAAACTGTCTCTTTTCCTGTTTGCGCTCGCCCTGAGCTTCATCGGTTCCGGAGCCGCGAGAGCGATCCCGCCGGAGACCGTGAGTTCCGTCGTCTCGGTCCTGCCGCACTGGCCCGGGCGTGGGCGGGGAGGAGCCGGAGACCCGCCGGACGTCGCACCCGAAGCTAGTGGAATAGCTCTTCGCCCGAACGTCATCGCCACCGCATGGCATGCTATAGAGCGGGCTGACCGGGTCGAAGTTCGCCTTGCGGACGGCCGCATTTTTCCAGCTAGGCTGATCGCCGAGGATTCGGCCAGTGACATTGCCCTATTGAGCGTGGAGGTTACTCTCGTATCGTTCGAACCGGCAACAAATCCGGCGTTGGCCTCCCCGGTTTGTTCCATCGGTAATTCCTTTGGCCTTGGCCTCTCGGTGACTTGCGGTGTTGTGTCCGCCGTTCACGTCTCCGACGCCGGTTTTAACGCTGTCGAGGATTTCGTTCAGACTGATGCGGCGATCAATCCTGGCGCGTCAGGCGGCGCGCTCGTGGACCGGAAAGGCCAACTCGTCGGCATGATATCCGCCATCTTCGCGTCGCGGGGCGATACCAACACCGGTGTTGGTTTCGCCGTTTCCGCTGAGCTGCTGTGGCGCGTGACCGAGGCCCTATTGGCTGACGGGAAGGTGAGCTATCCGTCCCCCGGCTGGCGCCTCGAGATGCCTGGACGGAACCAATTGGCCGACCTCGCCGCTCCTGTCGTGACCAATCTCCTTTCCGGCGGTCCCGCAGAGGAAGCCGGTATTAGAATAGGCGATCGCGTGGTTTCGATAGGAAAGCGGCGCATAAGGAGTCCACGAGACGCCGTTTCGGCTTTAGCTGTCGCGCCCAAGGGAGCCAGCGCGGTCGATCTTACGATACGGCGCGATGAATCTGAGTTAACACTGGCCCTGCCGCTTGTTTCAGGAAGCGCTATTGAGAATGATTCCGTTTCGTCGCAACCCATAATGGAGAATTGCCCCCGTCCGCCCGCAGTCTGCATCGTACGCCAGGCCGTTTTTCCGGTTTCAGGTTTTGATCCGTTGGCTAGCGCAACACGGATTGCACCATCGTTGCTGATTACCAATCGGCATGTGGTGGGTGACTGGACTGAAGTGGTCGTACATACACCTGACGGTCAACGAACCGCTCAGGTTGTTGGATCGGAATACACCGGTGATCTGGTTCTCCTGGCCACCGATGGTCTGCCCGAAGGTGGATATATCCCTAACCTGAACGAGAGCATCTCCGAAACGGAGCGATTCTACGCCGTTGGAGCCGATGTCGGCCGCCAGGAAGTCCGGGTCTTTGACCCCGGAACGCTTATCGCCGGCCCCGCCGAAGGCGCGGAGCTCGGCCGTATCCATGTCACCGCACGTATGCAGCCCGGCGTAAGTGGCGGCGCTCTAGTGGATGGGAACGGCAATCTTGTGGGGATTGCCGTTGGCGGCGGCGACGGTCGTTACGAGGCGATACCTCTGGCGCAGGTTGAAAGACTTCTCGACGGACGTGACAGTGATGCGGCTCCCGAACTGACCAATTGGCTTGGTCAGGCCTTCGCCGAGTGCGCAGACCGGATCGACGCCGCCGAAAGCGGCGCTTCGACTGAGCCAAAGACTCTGGTCGAGATCTGCTCGACAGCTCTCAATCACGGCCAGCTACTGGAAGCCGGCCGCATCCTCGCCAGATCCGGTGCGTTTGACGGCGCGGTGACGCTCCACGGGCAGGCCGTCAGGCAAGTGCCGAATTCGATCAATGCGCGGCTGTCGCTGTTGGTATCCCTTCAACTGGGCGCACGGTTCCAGGATATGACCGAACATGCGCGCTGGTTGATGGGAATGGCCCCCGATGACCCTCAGGCACTCCGCTTTGCAATTCAATCCGGCGTATGGGGCGGCGCTCCGGAACTGGCCGAGGACGCTTATCTGCTTCTTCTTGAAGCCGATCCGCGTCAGGCTCAGGCGGCCCGCCGCTTCATCGAAAGCGCGCCGCCCGCACCCGTCCGCCGGAACCAGTCAGCCACGGGACGGGGAGTCAATCCAGAACGGAAAATGCCGTGACGCGCATTGGCCTGAATGCAATCGTTGGCAAGGATTCGTGATCTCGACTTGGATGGGCCCGGGAAGACCACGCCTTCCTGCCGATGCTGGCGGGTTCCACAGAACTGTAGGGTCTCTCCACCGGACTCCTGAAGGTCGATCTGGCCAGAATGTTGCCATATCTACGGAGAGAGCGCCGATGGCAGGCGCCACGACAGGAAGTACTCGCCCGCGCAGCGCGGGGGCGCGAAGAAGGTTGTCATTGAGGGAAACCCGGACAGGAAAGCCGTCAGCGCGTCGCATGTCGAGCGCCACAACCCGAGCATGCGGACGCGCATGGCACCGCTTCACGCGGTTGACGAACGCGTTCAGCAGGAAGATACAGAACCATGTCCACATGGCCGCGCCGGTACGACTTCATGCGCATTCACGGATCGCTTCGCGTGACCCCGGCCAAGGAAGCCGGGCTCACCGACAGGATCCGGGACATGGAGGAGTTTATCCAGATCATGGACGATCGCGCGCCGGAACCGAATCCGCGCAGACCATACAGGAAACGGAAGGGGAAAGATGACTGATGCAGATATCAAGATAGAAATCGCCGACGCGATGCTACAAAGGAAACAGTGCAATGACCGGATGTCCTCCTACCAGAGGCGGCTGGAGAACGCGAGGATCGCCCTTTACAGATTCACCGACAAAGAAAGGAATCCGCGCGACGAAGAAAACCAGGACATCTTTTCCCTGAAAAACGATCCGCGCGAGGACGCGAAATGCTATCTAGACGCTTTGGAAGAGTATGACCGGCTAACCGACTTTCTGCGCAAGCATAACGCGCTGTAGGATTTTCCCGCGAAATCCGAACTGACTCACTGCCGCGAATTAGGGCTTGTTGA
>JAPOUP010000111.1 GCA_026708635.1 Rhodobacter sp. | reverse complement strand
CCATGCGCAGGAACAGCTCCTTCTGCATCAGCAGGGCGAGGAACGAGCAGAACACCTGGTCCCGTTCGTCCGCCGCATGCGGTTCCAGAACGTGCTTCATGGATATCCTCGGGTTCGAAAGCGGGCAGCAGGTGCCATTCTCAAGCTGCTACAGCTATAGGTGGCGTCGGAAATCCATCCGTTCATGCAGGACGCGCAGGATCTCGATGTTCCCGTCCGCGTCCCGGCGGAAGAAAACGATGTGCCGCCCACAGGGCTGCGCGAGCAGCCCTTCCCGGATCTCGTCTCGCCTCCGCCCCACGACCGTTCCCTCCCCCAGCCCGCCGAAAAGGGTGGCGAGGTCCCGGAGGTAGGCGTCGCGCCGGGCCACGCCCCACCGCTCCCGCGTATGGCGACCGATCCCCTTCAGGTCCTGCCGGGCCAGAGAGGTGATCAACAGATCAGGCACGGACCCCCGTTTCCCGGTCCAACTCGTCCAGTAGCCCCTCCAGGTCGAAGGGCGCGCATTCCCCGTTCTCGGCCTGCCTCCATGCGGGCTCGATCGCGTCCCGCAGGCGCTGGAGCCTCGCCTCACGCGACGTGTCGGCCTCGATCTTCAGGCGCAGCGCCTCGCGGATCACGTCGGAGGCGCTGTCGTACAGTCCAGACTCAACCTTCGCGCGGACGTATTCGTCAAGCCTGTCGGTCAGGGATATACGCATCGTACCGCCTTTCCTGTCGTACGCATCGCACCATACAGCGGACGGAGGCCGCTGTGAACGACCCTTTCCAGATAGTTTGCTACCATAATCGCTCTCCTTGTTTTGGGGTTCCCTATCACGGCAACGATTAGGAGCCGGAACTTTGGTGTTCGTCGGTTGTTTTTTGGCCCGCGACGTATCTGGTTCGCCCGTCAGCCGTCTCGTTCCGTCAGAACTGATGCTTGCAGAACGCGACGGACCTCGGGTCCCAGGCTGGCGTACGGGATCTCGAGACAACATTTCGCTTTATGGACGAGACCCCTACAAGATAGTAGGCGATTCCTCATTGTGACGATACGGTTACTTTACTCGAGTTCCCAATATAATTGGAGAGAGGGGGGGATGGTTCGGGAAGACGCGAAAACTCGCCCGGCGGTGCCATCCTCCCGGTTTCACGCTGGCGCGTTTCCGCCGGAGGCGGTCTCGATGAGAACCCGATCACCCGGGTCAAGCGCCGCGCCGCTGACGAAGCTATGGTGTTCGCGCTTGCCCGAGGTCCGCAGGACGTGCATCGAGTTCCGCCCTCCCGGTGGCGTGCCCTGCGCTGACCAGACCGGAATCCTGGCCCGGGTGTAGCCGACCGAAAGTTGCGCCGATCCCCTGAGTTCGTATTCGACCGTCACGCCGCGTCCCCCGGCGTGAACGCCATCCAGACGCGGACGTTCGCCGAGCGCCTTCCGCACGACGGTCAGGCCATACCGCGCCTCCGCGACCTCGACCGGGCAGTTGAACGTATCGCCATGGCTGGTCGAGAACATCGCGTCCATGCCCCCACGCTCCCCGGTCGCGCCCCAGCCCCCCATCTGCGGTTCGACCATGGTGTAGAGACGCCCGGTGTCGGGATGCCGTCCGGCGATGACCGTGCCGAAGATCGAGGAAAACGATCCGGAGGGCAGCCTGCCGGGAATCGCCCTCGCCATGCATTGCCAGAGCAGGTCGAAGAGACGGATCCGGGTTTCGAAATAATAGCCCTGCGGTGCGGTCGGGCCCGCATGGAAAACGGTCCCTTCCTCGGTAATGACCTCCAGCGGGGCGAACGATCCAGCGTTCGCGAAGCGGCCCGGGTCGCAGAGTGCCTTGAAAATCATCTGCGACGAGACCACCGCGCCGTCCCGGCTGGTATTGTAAGGGGCGGAAAGTTCGGGAGGATTGCCCCGAAGATCGACCGTGAAGCGTTCGCCGGAGATCAGGATGGCCGCGCGCCAGAACGCCCCGTCATCCTGCTCTTCCTCGATCTCGAAACGCCCTTCCGGGAGCGTCCGGAGACCGGCGAGCGCACGCGCGCGTCCTGTCCTGAAGGACTCCGCGACCGCCCGCTTGATGGCCTCACGTCCGAACTTCGAGAAAAGCGCGAGGATCCGGGCTTCCGCCGTGTTGCCGGCGGCGACCTGCGCCCATAGATCGCCATGGACGAATTTGGGCAGACGCGAATTGGTCTCGATGATGTCGAATACCGCCTGGATCGGCCGTCCGTGCCTGAACAGCCGAACCGCGGGCAGGCGCAGCCCCTCGGCGAAGATCTCGGATACATCGGTCGCCATCGAACCGGGTACCTTACCGCCGATATCGCCCCAATGGGCGATTGAGGCCGACCAGGCGACGCGCTCGCCACCGAAAAACACCGGCTTGGCGATAACGACGTCGTTCAGATGCGTCACGCCCCCGTGGTTCGGGTCATTGGTTACGAAGACATCGCCTTCCTCAATGGTGTCGCCGTACCTCGCGACAAGAGCCTTGACGGCCTTGTCCAGCACGCCGACAAAGGTCGGAATTCCGGCGCCCGAGCTGACAAGGTCACCGGTGGCGTCGGTCACGCCCGTGCCGACGTCCAGTACCTCGTGGATGATCGGACTCATCGCCGTCTTGCGAAGCACGGCGAACATCTCTTCCGCCGCGCTCTCCAAACCCGCCTGGATAACCGTAAGCGTGAATGGGTCAGGCATCAGATCACCTTCGGATCGCGGGGCAGTTCCGAAAGAACTTCCGGTCCGTCCTCGCGCAGGATCACGATTTCCTCCAGACGGATGCCGAACCGGCCCGGCTGGTAGATGCCGGGCTCGATGGAAAAGACCATACCCGGTGTCAGAACCGTCTCCGAAACCGAGGTCAGATAGGGTGGCTCGTGCACCTCGATGCCCAGGCCGTGACCCGTGCGATGCGGGAAATTGGGACCGTAACCGGCATCCTCGATCACCCCGCGCGCCGCCGCGTCAACTTCCCTCGCCGGCACGCCGGGCCGCGCGGCCGCCATTGCGGCCCGAACGGCCGCCTCAACGATGGCGTGCGTTTCGAGATAGCCCTCCGGCGGCTTGCCCAGCACGGCCATGCGGGTGATGTCGCTGGAAAAGCCGTCCATCCCGGCACCGATATCCATTACCACCGCGTTCCCGGTCCGCAGCGCGGTCTCCCCGGTACGGTGATGCGGAATGGCGCCGTTGCCGCCGGCCCCGACGATCGTGAAGAGCGGCGAGGCGCCGAGCGCGGCGAAGCGCGCGCGGATGATTCCCGCGACGTCCAGTTCCGTCATACCCGGCTTCATCGCGGCCCAGCCCGCCCGCATCGCCTGATCGGCGAGCAGCGCGTTTCGCTTGAGCGCGGCGTACTCGCCATTGTTCTTGCGCATCCGCAACAGGCCGATGGTTGAGGCCGTGAAGCCGCGCTCCGCGTCCGGCAGGGTATCCTGCACCAGCGCCGCGAAATCCGCCCGCATGGTTTCGTCCAGCACGATCCGCCTCGCGCCGCCCACCCCCAACTCGTTGACAAGTCCGTGAAACGCCCCTTCCGGCCCCTCCTCATCGGACCATTCGTGGAACGGTAGATCGGTATCGCGGCGCGACCCCTCCGCGTTGAGTTTCGGCATGAGCAGTGCGGCTTTCGACATGCTGATACAGAGCAGGCACGGACGCTCGTCGGCGTGGGGAGCGAATCCCAGAAGCCACCGCATGTGCGCTCCCGGCGCCAACGCGACCAGATTGACGCCTTCCAACCGCATCCGGGCGCGAAGCGCCGAAATCCGTTCTTCCGTCCGCGACATGTCCTCTCCCTATCCCGCGGGCACCACGATACGTCCGCCGAAAGCCTCCTCGCCCCGGCCGAAACAGCCAATGGCGGCGATCTCGGCCTCGGGCGGCGCCTCGCAGGACCAGCGCCGCGACGGGCGCCAGCCGCAATCGCGTTTAAGGACGGCACCGTATTCGGCCCGCTTCAGGGCCGCGATGGAGGGGTCGATGACCGGAACGCCGAGCTTTCGCTCCAATTCCAAGTGAAATCCGACCTCCATGGTGCAACCGAGGATCAGCGCTTCGGCATAGTCCTCCTCAACCGCCCTCCGTCCGGCGTCGATCAGCATGCGCTTGGTGCGCGCATGGTCCTCCTGAAACTCCGTCACGCCCAGCTCAACATGATAGAATCCGGACAGCCGGTCACGATGGCCGAGCGCATGGACACTCGCCTGCATCTGGTCCACCCATTTCCGCCGCCCGACGATCACGCCAAACCGGTTGCACAGGCTTGAGGCGATCTCGCAGGACGCGGCGCAGGGAGCGGTCACGACCATCTCTCCCGAAATCTCCCGGGCCTCGGCCAGGGCCGTGTCGTAAAAGCAACCGATGGCCAATGCGTCGAAGTCTTCCCGCGCGGCCCGCCGCACGGCCCGAATGATGCCGCCGGTGACCATGCCCTCGTAGCTTCGGTACTCGATATGGCTGAAGCGGCCCGCATCGTCCGGAAGCGAGGTTACATGCACTTCCGTTCCTTCCAGCTTGTAGTTCCGCGCCATCTCGGCGAAGAGTTCGTCGTGCCCCGCCCTATGCGCGACGGGGCTGAGATACATGATCCGGACCATCCTTTCCTCCTTCAGAATACTGAACCATAGACCTCCGCCGCCCATTCGGCCGACAGCAAACCGTTCCTGACATCCTCGCGCACGCTCGTGACATCCCGCTCCCTGGGGTCGCCGTAACCGCCGCCGCTGGAGGTCACGATGCGGATCACGTCGTCGGTGTTGACCGGCAGGCCCGAAACGAAGGAATACCTTTTCCGGCTGCCATCGGTCCTGAGCACCTCGACATAGTTCCCGGATCCCTCCGCCCCGCCTTCGAGAGCCCACGGCCGGACGCGTGATCGCGTGTAGCCAGCCGTCAGAAAGCCGTTGTTGGTGCGGATCCGGTATTCGAGCCGGAGCCCTCTGCCGCCGGCGAACTTTCCCTCTCCGCCCGGCTCGGTGTTCAGTTCCATCCGGTCGACGAACAGCCCGTTGCGGCTCTCGGAGATCTCGACCGGCGTATTGTAGGTCTCTCCGTGAAAGCCCGAGAAGACGCACGGATTGCCGTCACGCCCCTCCCAGGCGCCCCAGCCGCCGAGCTGGGGTTCGATGATCGTGTATTGCCGCCCGGTATCGGGATGGATGCCGCCGATAAAGGTACCGCAGATGGAGGAGAAGTGTCCGGCCGGCAGGCGTTCGGGTACGTGCGGCGCCAGGCAGCGCCAGATCAGGTCATAGACCCTGACCTCCGTCTCGAAATAGAATCCGATGGCGGACGGTTCCCTCGCGTGGAATACCGAGCCTTCGCGGGTAAGGACCTTCAGGGGCCGGAACGATCCGTCATTGGCGGGCGTGTCAGGATCCGTGAGCGACTTGAAGACCATCTGGGCGCAGACCACCGTGCCGTCGCGGCTGGTGTTCGTCGGACCCGGATCCTGATCGGGATTGTCGCGCAGGTCGACGGTGAATTCATCATCCGAGATCGTGATCCTGACGTTGAAGACCCGTCCGTCATCCTGCTCCTCGCTGAGTTCGAACGTGCCCTTTGGAAGCTTGCGGAGTTCGGCCCTGGCGGTGGCTTCCCCGAAGGCCGCGAAACTCTCCATCGCGGCTTTGAACGTGCCCACGCCGTACTTCAGGGCCAGATCCTCCAGCCTCCGCGCGCCGATGCGGACCGAGGCGACGGCGGCCCAGACGTCGCCCAGGAGAAAGTCGGGCATGCGCGAATTGACGGTGATGATATCCATCACCGCCCCGTCGGTCTCGCCGCCATTGATCAACTTTACGCTGGGCAGGCGCAGTCCCTCCTGGAAAATCTCGGTCGCGTCGCCGCTCAGCGAACCGGGGGCCATGCCGCCGACATCGGAATTATGCGCGATGTTCGCGGTCCACGCGATCATGTCGCCCCCGGCGAACACCGGCATGGCCAGCACGAGGTCGTTAAGGTGGGTGACGCCGCCGTGATAGGGATCGTTGGTGATGAACACGTCGCCCGGCTGGATGTCCCCGGGCCCGTCGAACTTCCGGAGCAGTCGCTGGACGGACTTGTCGAGAACCCCGACGAAGGCGGGAATGCCAGCACCTGACGAGGCGATGCGCCCTTCGGCATCGGTGATGCCGGTGCCCATATCGAGCACCTCGTAGATAATGCTGGACATCGCCGTCTTACGCATCGCCGCGAACATTTCGTCGGCGGCGGCCTGCAGCGAGTTCTGGATGATCTCGAGCGTGATCGGATCGTTCGCGTCGGCCATTTCCGCCCCCTCAGCCGTGAAGCGTGATGTGGATGTTGCGATAGGCGTCAACCTCCACCGCGTTGCCGGGATGGATCACGGCGGTCGTACCGCTGTCCTCGATTATCGCCGGGCCCCTGAACGCCATGCCCGCGCGCAACGCCTCGCCGTCATAAAGCGTGGCCTCGTGCCTGCCGTCCGGCGCGTAGTCGACCATGCGCCGCCCCTTGACCGCGTCCGAGGCGTCGGATCCGTCGGGTTCCTCGGGGCGCATCTCGAGCTTGCCGACCTCGGCTTTGGCCACGAGGTGGATACCCACCATCTCTACGGGAGCGTCCAGCCGGTAGGTGTATTCGCGCTCGTAGGTCCTGTGGAAATCCTCGGCGACGCGCGCGAGGCCCGCGTCGGTGACCGCGCCCTTCGTGAGCGGCACCTCGGTGGTGTGCTCCTGGTTTTGGTAACGGAACCTGCCGTAGCGCAGAAAACCGATCCGCTCCGGGCCGACTCCCTCGTCGGCGAAGGTCGCCAGCGCTTTGGCCTCCGCTTCGGCGAAGGCACCCTCGATCCCGTCGCCGGCGCCCTCGCCCAGTTCGACGAGACGGGTCACGAAACAGTCCCGGCGCAGGTCCGACATCATCATGCCCCAGGCCGAGAAGACGCTGGCGGCGGCGGGCACCACAACCTTCCTGACCTGCAGTTCCTGGGCCAACGCCACCGCGTGCATGCCGCCGCCGCCGCCGAAGGCGAGAAGCGTGAAGTCCCGCGTGTCGAAGCCCCGGTTCAGGGATACCAGTTTCAGCGCGTTGACCATGTTGTTGTTGGCGATCCGGACAATGCCCTCGGCCGCCTGGTCCGGTCCGACGCCGAGTTTCCCGCCGAGTGCCCTGATGGCTCTCTCCGCGGCGTCCATGTCCGCCTGTATGGCACCGCCGCAAAAGTAGTCGCGGTTGATCCGTCCGAGCCAGAGATTGGCGTCGGTCGTCGTCGCCTCGACACCGCCCCTGCCGTACGCCGCCGGGCCGGGTAACGCGCCGGCCGACCGCGGCCCGACGTGGAGCTTGCCGAAATCGTCAACCCAGGCGATCGAGCCGCCGCCGTTGCCGACCTCGACCAGGTCGACCACGGGCACCATGATCGGGTAGCCGGCCGACTTGCGGCTGCGCTCGATCCAGTAGTCCGTCATGATACGGACCTCGCCGTTCTCGATAAGCGAGCACTTCGCGGTGGTTCCGCCGATGTCGAGTGCCAGCACGTTCGGCTCGCCGATCAGCCGGCCCAGTTCCGCCGCCCCCCAGAAACCCGAGGCCGGACCGCTCTCGACCATGGTGATCGGTGTGCGCGAGGTGGCGTCGAGCGAATCCACGCCGCAGTTCGACTGCATGATATAGGGTCGGCCGCCGAAGCCCCGCGACGCGAGGCCTTCGTCCAGCCTCTGGAGATAGCGCGCCGCCACCGGCTGGACATAGGCTGACAGAACGGTGGTGTTCGTTCGCTCGTATTCCCGCCATTCGCGGGTGATCTGGTGTGAGGAGACGGCCGGGATCCCGGGCCAGAGACGCCGCACCTCGGCCAGCGCGGCTTCCTCGTGGGCGGTGTTGGCGTAGGAATGGAGGAAACTGATCGCCACGGCTTCGACGCCCTCCGCGCGAAAGGCGTCAAGGATCGCGGGTAGGCCCGAGAGATCGAGCGGCGTGCGCTCCGCGCCGGTATAGGTCATCCGGCCCGGCAGCTCCGCGCGCAGGTGGCGCGGCACGAAAGGCGGGGGCTTTTCGTAGTGCAGATTGAAGAAGTCCGGTCGGTTGCCGCGCGCGATTTCCAGCGTGTCCCGGAAACCCTCGGTGGTGACCAGTCCCACCTTAACGCCCTTGCGCTCCGTCAGCGCGTTGATGACGACCGTGGTGCCGTGCGCCAGGAAGTCAACTCCCGAGGGATCGATCCCGCCTTTTTCGAGAACGTCCAGCACGCCCGTCTCGAAATCCGGTGGCGTGGTGTCGGACTTGGCCGTCACGATCCGGCTGGCGCCGGTGTCCGGATCGGTCTCGAAACAGACCAGGTCGGTGAACGTGCCACCGACATCGGTCGCCACGCGGCGGATGACCCTACCCATTGGCGCCTCCTTCTCTCCGGATCGTTTCCGCCATCAGAAAGGCCAATGCCCCGGCGGGTTTCAGCGACCGCGCGGCCACGACGCGGTCGGGCGTGTAATGTCCCGCCCCGTGCAGGCAGTTCAGCGTGCCGCGTAGCCTGCCCCTGATGACTATGGGAAGGTTCAGGCAGCTTTCGCATCCAACCGACCGGATCAGCTCGTGGTCCGCGAAAACCTCCGCGATCTCCTCGAGGGTGTTGGCGACGAAGATCTCATGGCGCCCGTCCACGGTCTCAAACCAGCGGTTCCGCATGAGCGGCTTTTCGCCCTGGACGGGATAGATGTCCGGCATGTTGGTGTAGCTCCGCCGGGCGACATCCCGGTCACGGTCGATCTCCATCAGCGTGAAGAGCCTGACGCCGACCGTCCGGTCGACCAGCCGCTCGAGCGCCCGATAGGTCGTTTCCGGCTGGTCCCGCGCGATGGCGAGGGCATCGGTGATCTCAATCATGCGGGCAATCCTCCGGACAGCGATTCTCTCAACTTCAGTTCGTGATCGGTGATAACCGGCACCGCGCCGATCAGCCGGCGGGTATAGTCCGCCCGCGGGTTCTCGAAGATCGCTCCGGTCTCCGCGCACTCGACCAGTTCGCCCGAGCGGAATACGGCGACCCGATCGGCCACGTTGCGCACGACGGACAGGTCATGCGTGATGAAGACGTAGCTGAGGCCCTTCGTGCGCCTCAGTCCGTCCAGGAGACGAAGCACGCGGGCCTGCACCAGGACATCAAGCGCTGAGGTCGGCTCGTCGAGAATCACCAGACGGGGCTGGCAGGCGAGCGCGCGTGCGATCGCGACGCGCTGGCACTGGCCGCCCGACAGGGCCGCTGGCGCCCGTCGCCGGAAATCGCCCGGCAGACCGACCTCTTCCAGCGCGTTCTCCACCAGGCGCCAGCGATCCGAGCGCCTGCCGATGCCGAAGACATCAAGGCCAAGCCTGATCGAGGCCCCGACGGACCGCTTGGGGTTCAGCGACGACAGCGGGTTCTGCTGGACCAGCTGGATCGCGCTGCGGTGTTCCAGCGTGCGGCGGGAGGGCAAAGCCCTGCCGTCAAACCGGATCTCGCCCGAGGATTGGCCGAAGACGCCGAGGATCATGTTGGCGAGCGTGGTCTTGCCCGATCCGCTTTCGCCCACCACGGCCAGGCATTCGCCCCGCGAAACGTCGAAACTGACATCGCGCACGGCACGCACCGCGCGGGGTCCGGAGCCGAAGGTCTTGCTGACATGCCTTAACGAGAGAAGCGGCGTCATGCCCCGCCTCCCTCGTGCACCACCATCGGGTCGAGGAACGCGGTCTCGCCGTCGTTGGGTTCCGGAGGGCCGCCGCCGGTGATGCGCGGGACCGCCGCCATCAGCGCACGGGTATAGGCATGCCCGGGAGCCTCGAAGATCGCGGCTGTGGGTCCCCGCTCGACGATGCGTCCGCGATAGATGACGAAGACCCGGTCGGCGAATTCCCTCACCACCCCCAGATTGTGCGAGATGAACAGGACCGCGGTACCGCTCCGCTCGACCAGATCGTGCATCAGCTTCAGCGTCTGCGCCTGTACGGTCACGTCGAGCGCCGTTCCGGGCTCGTCGGCGATCAGCAGCGAGGGATGGTTGGCCAGCGCCATCGCGATGACAACCCGCTGGTTCATTCCTCCCGAGAGCTGGAACGGATAGGCGTCGAGAACCCGGGCATGGTCGTGGATCGAGACCGACCGCAGGAGCGCGCCCGCCCGCTCGTCCGCGGCCCCGCGCGGGAGTCCCGGGTCGCGGCGGCGAAGCACCTCGGCGAACTGGGCGCCTATGGTGAAGACCGGATTCAGCGACGAGGTCGGATCCTGGAAAATCATTGAGATCGACGTTCCGCGGAGTCCCTGCCACTGGCGACGGCTCAACCGGTTCAGGTCGGCCCCCTCGAGGAAGAGCCCGCCACTGACCTCCGCGTAAGGCAGTTCCTGCAGGAGGCCGAGCACGATCCGCGCGGTCACCGATTTGCCCGATCCGCTCTCGCCCACCAGCGCGACCCGCTCGCCGGCCCGGATGTCCAGCGAAACGCCGTGCAGCACCTCGGACACTCCGGAATGGCCCCGGAAACGCAGGTGGAGGTCGCGGATTTCCAGGACCGCGCTCACTGGTCCGCCCCGAGTATCTCGCGCAGCGCGTCGCCGATCAGATTGAAGCCGAAGACCGCGACCAGGATCGCGAGGCCCGGAAACACCGTCAGCCACCAGCTGTCCGGCAGATAGCGCGCGCCTTCGGCCACCATGCTGCCGAGATCCGGCGTGGGCGGCTGTACGCCGAGGCCGAGGAAAGAGAGCGACGAGGCGATTATGATCACGAAGCCCATATCGAGCGTCATCTTGGTTATGATGGCCGGCAGGCAGTTCGGCAGGATTTCCCGGAACGTGACGTGCAGGGTCGAGGCGCCTATGACCTCGGCCGCGAGTACGTAGCCCTCCTCGCGCTCGGAGCGCGTGATGTTGTAGACGAGCCGCGCGTACCAGGGCCACCACATCGCGGTGACCGCCAGCATGGCGTTGAGGAGCGTCGGCTCCAGCACGCCCATCATGGCGATCGCCAGCACCAGGGGCGGAATCGAGAGAAAGACGTCCGTCAGGCGCATGAGCGCGAACTCGGCGCGGCCGCCAAGGTAGCCGGCGAGAAGCCCGACAAAGGTACCGATCGGCGTGGCGATGGCCAGCACCACGACGCCGAGAAGCAGCGAGATGCGGAAGGCGTAAAGGATGCGGCTGAAGAGATCGCGGCCCACGAGATCGGTACCCATGACGTTCCGCGCCGTGGGACCCTGGTTGAAGTGGACGAAGTCGACCACCGCCCCCCGATGCTCCGGAAAGGGCGCGATGTAGTCCGCGAGGGCCGCGGAAATCACGACCGCCGCCACCAGAACGACGCCGAGCATGGACAGCGGGTTGCGAAGCAGGATGACGGTCGTGCGTCTCATCGCGCGCCCCGCTCCGAATGGCGGATGCGCGGATTGAGGAAAGCGATCAGCAGGTCGACGATCAGGTTCACGATCAGGAAGGTGGCGGAGATGATCAGCACGGTCCCGATGATCGCGTTCAGGTCCTTCCTGAGGATCACGGCGACGCCGTAGCGGCTGAGGCCCGGCCAGGCGAAGACGGCCTCGACCAGAAAGGCGTTCCCGAGCATGGCGGCGAAGTCGAGACCGATGATGGTCAGCGAGGGAATCAGCGACGGCTTGAACGCGTATTTCGCGGCGATGCGCCCCGCCGGGAAACCGTAGGCCCGCGCCATCTCTATGTATGGCCTGTCGTAGGTTTCGACCATGTTCGCGCGCGTCAGCCGCGCCGCCTGCCCGATGCCGGAGACGGCCAGCGCGAAGGCGGGCAGGAAAATGTGCCGGAGGGCATCGACGAAGGCCGCGCCGTTCCCGGCCAGCAGCGTGTCGATGAGCAGGAAACCGGTGACGCGCGTGATCTCGAAACTGTCGGTGATCCGTCCGGCGATCGGAAAGACGGGCAGGAAGAACGCGAACATGAGCATCAGCATCACCGCCCAGACGAAGCTCGGCGCGGAGACGCCGAGGAGCGAGACGACACGGATCAGATGGTCGGGCCAGCGCCCCCGTTGGCTCGCCGACCACATGCCGAGGGGCAGGCCGATGCCGACCATCAGCACCCCGGCGAAGAGCACGAGCTCCAGCGTCGCGGGCAGAAACTGCGCGATGTCCAGCGTTACCGGGCGGTTGGTGTAGAGCGAGACGCCGAGATCGCCCCGCAGAAGGTCGGCGACGAAGTGTCCGTACTGCACCGCGACCGGGTCGTCGAGGTGCAGCGCCTGGCGCAGGCCGGCCACCTGCTCCCCGGTCGCGTTCGGCCCCAGCGCGATTCTCGCCGGATCGCCGGGAATCACGCGCGCGATGCCGAAGATCAGCATGGAAACGCCGGCGAGGACGATCAGGGAGATGCCGAGTCGCCGCGCGAGAAGACGAAGGACAGCAGGCATGGCCGCGGATTCCGGAGCGTCGCCGCCGGGCCCGGAGGAGCCCGGCGGAAGGGAAGGGGCCTCAGTCTTCGGCCACTTCCATAAGGCGGAAACTGAAGCCCATGCCGTCGAGCCCGAACGCGTAGGCGGGATCCGAAAGGGCGGGCGCCCTTACCCGGTCGCTGGCGGCGAAGACCGACTGCCTGTCGTAGCCGTAGATCGTCGGGGCGATCTCCATAAGGCGGGCGTTCAGTATCGAATAGGCCTCCTCGCGCGCGTCGGTCGCGGAGGCGTTGCGTCCGGCGTCCAGATATTCATCCACCCTCGCGTCGCTGAGGTACTCGGGCGACTGCCAGGTTCCCGGGGTCGAGGAATGGTACATCCCGTAGAGCAGCGTGTCCGGGTCACCGGTCACCGCGTTGACGAATAGCTGGCTGATATGCGGGGTGTTCTCCGGCTTGCTGACCTGTTCGGAGAAGAGCGCCCAGGGCAGTTTCCGGATGTGTGACTTCACGCCGATTTCGGCGAGGTTCGACTGGAACAGCAGCGCGAACCGCTCCTCCAGCGGCACTTCGGCGATCCAGCTGATCTCGATGTCCATCTCCGCCGGATCATGGCCGCAGGCCGCGAGGTATTCGCGGGCTCCGTCGAGATCCTGGACCTGGACCATCGAACCGTCGTTGGCGCCGAACATGCCGACCGGAATCGCGCCCGTCGAGGGGCTGCCCGCGGAGACGTCCTCGGTTATCGCGATCATGCGGATCGCGGTCTGATAGTCGAAGGCGGCGCTCAGCGCCCGGCGGCAGTTCACGTCGTCAAGCGGTGGCTTGGTGGTGTTCATCTTCAGGTAGAACGCCCCGGTTCCGCTTTCGGTGAATAGCTGCGCGCCTTCCCTGGCAAGCGCGCCCATCACCTCGGGAGGCAGCCATTGAGACGAGATGTCATGCTCGCCGGTGGCGATGAGCGTCCGCACGGTCGACGCCTCCAGCCCGTAGCGCAGGCGCACCGTGTCGGGGGCCGCCTCGGCGATGTCGAGGAAGTAGTCCCGGTTTTTCTCCATCACGGTCTCTTCCTGCGGGTTGTGGGAGACCACCCTGTAGGCCCCGGTACCGCCGCCGTTCGCCGACAGGAAGGCCTGCCCCCAGTCCCCCATCTCGCCGTCACCCTCGCCGAGGTTTTCCATGACCAGTTTCCGGTCGACGATGGGCAGCCGCACCAATGACGCCACGAACGGGGCATATGGCGAGGAGAGGTTGAACCGGACGGTCGAGGGAGCGGTCGCCTCGGCGCTCTCGACCACGCCGAAGAGGTAGGAGAGACCGGCGCCCAGCGCCTTCATCCTTTCGAGGGAGAAGACCACATCGTCGGCCGTCAGCGGGTTGCCGCTCTGGAAATTCACGTCGTCCCTCAGCGTGAAGGTGAACGAGTTGCCGTCGCTTTCCCAGCTTTCGGCCAGGTGCGGCGCGTGGCCCGGACCTCCCTGCACGGGCAGAACCAGTGTATCGTAGACGTTGAACATCAGTATGCTGTCGGCGTAGTCCGACGCCTTGGCCGGATCGAGTTCGCCGACCGCGACCTCGTCGAGTCGCAGGGTGCCTCCGGCGATGGCGGGCGCCGCCAGCGCCGTCGCCGCCGACAGGCCGATGGCCAGGGTTGTTTTCAGCAGTTTCATTCTCGGTCTCCCTCTATGACAGAATGGACGCCCGCGCCTCGCGTGTCGTTTCCCTGGACGTGTTCGTCGGCGTCCTCGCCGAAGACGTCCATGGTGCCGCTCCAGAGGATCGAGGCCGTCCGGTCGGTGTGGTTCCAGGTTGCGTGCTTTCTGCGGGACGCGAAATGCGTGGAATCCCCCTGCCGCAGGATCTTGCATCCGCCCTCGATCTCGACGGTGATTTCGCCCTGAAGTATGTAGAAGAGTTCCTCGCCCTCGTGGCTAATCGGCTCGCTTCGATGCCCCGGGGGTTCGTGCAGGATGACCGAACGCAGCGTGCTGCCGGGGAAGTTCGCCGACAGCCGCTCGTAGGAAACCGACCCGTCCGCGATGCGATAGCTGACGCGGCGGCCCTTGCGGGTGGTGCCGGTACCGCTTCCGGGCTGCTCGAGAAACTCCGAGATCGGGCGCTGCAGCACCCGCGCGATGGAGCGCAGCGAGGACAGCGACGGAGCCGTCAGTCCACGTTCGACCTGCGAGATGAACCCAACCGAAAGACCGGCATTCTCGGCCACGTACCGCATCGTGAGCTCCGCTTCCTTGCGGCGGAGCCTGAGCCGTTCGCCAAGATGGAAAGCCGTGTCCTCCTGTTGGAGCCCTGGCCGTTTTTTTAGCATAAGTAAAATTCTAGCGGCGGGATTCGTACCTGTCAAACCCAAATGTCGGGGCGAACGGGGCCGTTCATGACGCGATCCGCGGCGACCTTCCCGTCGCCGCGACGGGACGATACGGCGAATTCGCCGGGATACGAAGTGTCCGCCGGCGGAGCGACGGCATCCGCTCTTTCTTTCCCGGGCCATGATCACGTTCGGCCGGCTCGGGAGTGTCCCGTTCGGAGTTATGTTAGGCTACGGGGAGAGTATCACGTCCGCGATCATCCCCGCCCGCCGATCCGTTCCGTGGGCCCGTCCCCAGCGGTGACGCCGCCGCGCGCAACCGGCCGTCAGCGAGATGCGGAGCACTAGCCGGTCCGCTAGGGGACCGCCCCGCGGGGCGGGAGCTAGCCGGGCAGGCCGATCAGGAGCGCGAGGAAGGCGACCGCGAGGCCGCCCCCGCCGATCACTATCGCGGAGATGGTCACGATCATCCGGGTTTCCCGCGCGGCCATGTCGGCCCGCAGCCTCTCGAAGGCCGCGTTGTTGCGCTCAAGCGCCGCCGAAAGGTCGGCCTGCATCGTCTTCATGCGCTCCTCCAGAACGGCGATCCTCCGGTCGAGCTCGTGGCTGTCCGGCGCGTCGCCCATGGTCCGAACCTATGCGCTCCCTCCGCTTCGGTCAAGCCCGCCCCGCGACCGTCGGCTTGACCGAAGCGGCGGCCTTACCCATCCTTGAGGATCGAAGGCGCCGATGTGAGCGGGAGCGATGCCGGGCGGGTTGTGACGGCTGGGGTGGACGACGGGGAACCCGGCGCGTCCGGGTCCGGTTTGCTTGGTCGCCGCGACCGCCATGGCCGAAAACGGCGGCGACCGCCGGCCTGAAAAACCGTTCCGTGTCGGTGAGTCAATCGCGTTCGGACGTTGGTCGCCCCGATATAAAGGTGAACGGAAGTTCAGGAGTCAATGGCCGAGGAATCGAGTATCTTTCAGGGCGCAGGTGGCTAACCGGCTGGCCGAAGGGCCGCTGGCCAGGCGGGCGGCTGACGCGGCAGGAAAGCGAAATTCCGAACCTGAATGGTGACTTCCTTTGGACACGCTCCGTCGGATATCGTATCCGACGGGTTGGAGATATGGCGGAACGGTTCAATGCGGCCCCTTGAGCGGGGGTTGGGCTCCAAACACGCCGTTACGCCGGACTCCGCCCAGGGCGTTCTTCATTCACGGGATGGCCGCCGGAATGATGGCGGTAACCATGCCCGCAGCCGCTACTATGGCGCCTGACAGTATGGCTGTCCGCCACCATCGAGAGGAAGCCATTCGGTCAGTGACCATTGCGATGCGGTCCGCCTACGCGGATTCACGTTTCGCCATGTCTTCGGCAAGCCGTGCGATGTCAGTCCGGTATTCAGCCCGACGCGTGTTCATCCGTTCCTCCAGTGCGGTAATCCGCCTATCAGGTCCGTGATTGTCCGGCGCGTCTTTCATGATTTCGATATAGACAGGGCTTCGCTCCCTGGCATGTATGGATTGACCCCGGAATGGTCATTGATTGAAAATTCTACACGAGTTTTCAATCCTGTAAGGGATTTTATCTCTTGGGGGTTGGCCCCTGACCGAACGCCCACCCAATATCCGGGTCAGGGCTCAATATGGACTCAAGGCGCCTTTCGGACTGATTATAGGGCGAGGGCGGTGGAATTCGAACCTACGAGACCGCTGGTACGGTCCTCCGGATTTACGGTCCGGTGCATTCGACCGCTCTGCCACACCCTAGTTGCGCCGGACACGATATCCGGCGTAGCGTGTAAAGGACAATCGGTTCATTCCTGCCGGGAATTTCGTCCGTTTGTGTCAGCCGCCCGCCTGGCGAGCAGTCCCTCGGCCGCCAGCTGCCGTATGGCTTGAGCCCGAGAAAGCCCTGAGTCCTCGGCCACTGCGTCGTACCGCTCCTTCTCGTGTTTCGACAGACTGAGCACCGCTCCGTGCCAGTCCATGCCGTCTATCTCGGAGATGGCTCCTAGCGCTCCCAACTGGTCCAGCGCGTCCAAAAGGGTTGAGGCGAGGGAAGCACCCTTCTGGACTTCCTCGATCTTGTAAAGCGATTCCCTTCGTATCCCCAGATTGCGGGCGAACTCGGTACGGCTGATACCCCGCCTCTTTCGCTCGCAGGCGATCCATTTCCAAAGTTTCTCGACATTCAGGTTCTGTTCTTCGTTTCCAGGCATCTTCGTTTCCCCGCTCCAGCACAGCCCGGCGGGTGCCGGGTCGTTGCCACAATCCCAAAAGAAAGAAGAATGCCTCACCTATTGACCCGGCACGGTTCATGACTCCCGTACCCCCTTGGGCGTATTCAGTGAGCGACCCGGCATAGCGGGCTTTTGGGTATTGTGGCGAAAATCAGACTTAGAGAATCGCGCGGGAATGTAAAGGCCGAATTTTTCGTCAATCAGCGTCCGTTGCCCGAAATTCACGCGATCGTTGCCCGAACTTCACGAATTCGTATCCTGTAATTCACAGTACCGTTGCCTGAAATCCATATGTTGCAAAAACACTACATGTTGAGAAAAAAATAATTCCAGTACCTTCCATGGTATATCTCTCCGTATAGATTCGGGTCCGTGAGGCAACGGCGCCTCGCGTGATCAATGG